>DASZPI010000492.1:0-9092 GCA_035550355.1 Pirellulales bacterium | reverse complement strand
CGACATTGTCGAACAGCCCATCGAGGTGCGCGGCGGCTCCGTGACGCCGATCAAGGCGACCCTCGTGCGCTCGGTTGATACCCGCGGCTGGGTGAGCACCGATTTCCATAATCATGCCAGCCCTAGCGGCGACAACGTTTCGAGTCAGTACGGCCGCGTGCTCAACCTGCTGTGCGAGAACGTAGAGTTCGCCCCATGCACCGAGCATAATCGGCTTTCATCGTATGCGCCGCACCTGAAGCGGATGGGAGCGGAGCACCTACTGGCTTCGTGTGTCGGCATCGAGCTGACGAGCTCGCCGCTTCCATTGGGTCATAACAATTCCTTTCCGCTGCACATGCACGAGCACACGCAGGACAACGGCGCACCGCTGCCCGATGGCGATCCCGAAGTGCAGGTGGCCCGGCTGGCCCTGTGGGACGACCGCAGCGAGAAGCTCGTGCAGCAGAACCATCCCGACCTGGGCTGGCTGCTATTCGATAAGGACGGCGACGGCAAACCCGACGGTGGCTACAACGTGCTACCGCACCTGGATGTGATTGAAGTCCACCCGCCGCACCATATCTTCGACGGTGCGCTGCTGAAGTCGAAGGATTCGACCCGCAACAACACGATCTTCAACTGGATGCAGTTGCTGAACCAGGGCGTGCGCCGCGCTGGCGTAGTGAACACCGACGCCCACTACAACATCCATGGCTCCGGCTGGCTGCGCAACTGGATTGTCTGCCCGACCGACAACCCAGCGGAGATCCAGGTGCTCGATATCGTCCACGCGGCTGAGCACGGACACATCATCATTTCCAATGGCCCATTCTTGGAGGCGAGCGCACAGACCGTCGGAGCCAACGACCGTCGGCGGGCTATTTCGGGCGACGACCTACGCGCCCCCAGCGGCAAAGTGCAGTTGGACGTTCGCGTGCAATGCCCCAATTGGTTCGATGTCGATCGCGTGCAAGTGTTCGTCAACGGTCGGGCGAACGAAAAACTGAACTTCACCCGCGATAAACAGCCGGCGATGTTCAGCAACGACACCGTGAGGTTCGATCAGACGATCTCGCTGGAATTGCCCACTGACGCGCACCTGATCGTCGCCACGATCGGCGAGAACTCAAAACTCGGCCATGTGTTTGGCCCCGAGCACGAGGAAGACAAACCGGTTGCAGTTTCGAACCCGATCTACATTGATGTCGACGGCAACGGGTTTACGGCCAATAAGGACACACTGGGCGCCCCATTGCCGGTGAAGGCCAGCGCATCGAAATAGTCAGCATCGCAGTGCGTACGAAACGCCGCCGGCCGATCGACTACTCGTTCGACCGGCCGGCACGGCGTGTGATGAACACACTCCATCGGGCGAGATGCGCCTAGCGCATCGTGGCGGCGGTTTTGACCAGCGCGTTCCAGTGGGCCATTAGGTTATGGTGGCGTTGCTTGATCGCTTCGTGCTCCGCGGCCCGGCGATCGTGCTCGGCCTGATGGGCCGTATAGTGCTGCGACAAGCTCGGTTCGCCCGAGTCGTGCGCGCACTCGCAGGCGGCAAGCTTTGCCTCTTCGGTCGCCAGACGGTCGCGATACAGGCGAATCGAACCGGCGTAGGTCCGCAGCGTATCGATCTGAGATCGCAACGTTTCGCCAAGCCGCGACAGGTTCTGATCGGCCGCGGCCAGTTCCGACTCCCACACCCGAACGCCATCACGCCACAAGTCCGCCTCTTGAAGCCAGCGTTGATGGTCCAGGTGCATTTCCACATGCGATGTCTCAGGCATTGTTCTTCTCCCAAGATGCGCGACGACGTTCCACTTGATCGGTCCTGTCACACCGGAAAGCACCTGTCGTGCCAAGTGAGTGCGGAAGGAGTTTTTTCGCGATTTTGGCGTAAAAATCGATCATCGTGCCTTCCGGCGTTGAGTGACTGCCTCCATACCGACACGCCGCCACGCGTGCGGACTCGCACAATGTGCGTCGTTGTCGCGCGCCGCCAAGCGCGCCGTATTTACTCGCTGCGGGCCTTAGCTCCGCCGGATTGGAAAAAACTCTCCGCACGGATCGGAGATTGCATCTGTGACGGGCTCGACGATATTGAATGCGGTTCGGCGAACGACCCAGCGAGCACCTGGTAATGGCTGAAGAACTTGATCTCAAACGACCGTGGCTGGTTGCCGTGTGGCCGGGCATGGGAAACGTCGCCTTGGCCGCCGGCTACTACCTGATGGCTAAGCTGGGCATGGGCTTGTTCGGGGAATGGTCGTCGCGCGAGCTGTTCGATGTCGAGCAGGTCGAGGTGAAGGACGGCATCATCCAGCCCGGCCGCTTGCCGCGCAGCCGGCTGTTTGTGTCGCATTCCGACCATGCCGCACACGACATCGTGCTGTTCATCGGCGAGGCACAGCCGCCGATCGGCAAGTACACGTTCTGCCAGCAACTGATCGAGTTCACCAAAAAGTTCAACGTCGAGCGAGTCGTAACGTTCGCCGCGATGGCCACACAAATGCAGCCCACCGACGAGTCGCGGGTATTCGCTGCGGCCAGCAACGGCCTGATCCTCAACGAGCTTGGGCCTTACGAACTGACGGTGCTGAAGGAAGGACACATCGGCGGTTTGAACGGCGTGCTGCTAGGGGCTGCCATCGATGCAGGGCTGCCGGGAATCTGCCTGCTCGGCGAAATGCCGCACATCCTCGCCCAGTTGCCGTACCCGAAAGCCTCGCTCGCGGTGCTCGACAAATTTGCCACGATCGCCGGCATCAAACTCGACCTTTCCGAACTGCACGACGAAGCCGCCGCCTTCAACAAGCATCTCGAGCGGCTGATGGCCCAGCTCGAAGAGCAAATGCGCGGCGCTGCGCAGGCCGAGGAAGAACCCACATTTCCCGAGCCGATCAGCGAAGGCGCGCTGCCCGACGAGGACGAGCGCCACGTCGAACAACTGTTCGAGCAGGCGCAGATCGATCGCTCGAAAGCTTACGAGCTGAAACGCGAGCTCGATCGCCTTGGCGTGTTCAAGGAATACGAGAACCGGTTCCTCGATTTGTTTCGCAAGCCCGAATGAACGGCGGCTTCTATTTCGGGGGCGGCGGCATCCAGATCGCCACGCCCATGTGATAGCGCTGATGCGCGGCAACCGCCGAGGCATAGTACGCCGTCACGATTGCGCCATCGGCGCGCTCGATGCTGCTGGGATATCCGCTGTCGCTGGTGAGCAGGTCGTCGATCAATGTCATCGACTTCGACCAGTTCCTCCCCTCATCGCTGCTGAAGCGCACGCCAATGCCTTGTTCCCCTTTGATCCGCCTGCCAAAAGTGAGCAGCAACCTTCCATCGCGCAGCCGCTGGAGATGAGCGTTGATTTCGTTGCGCTCGGTCACCGGGCCCAAGCTGCTCCACGTGCGACAGTCGTCGTCGGAGCGGAACAGCTCGACGTACTCGCGCCGTGCAGCGGCCAGCCAACGCTCGCCGCCCAAGTGCAGCAAGGTCGTTTCGTTGTGAACCGGGCCGATCACCGCGCCTTGCCGCCAAGTGTCGCCGCCATCGTCGCTGCGAAACACCCACGAGCGATGAGTGTTTTTCGCTGCTCCGGTGTCTTTCGAAGCCGTACGGGCATAACACGACACACGCAGCGAACCATCATCGGCAACGAACAAGTCGCCAAACGGAATATAGTTGTTGGTCCCCGCGGGCGGCGCGGGCATTGCCTGTTTGTAGACGCTCCAGGTCCGCGCGTCGGCCGAGCGACACGACCACGACGGCAACACCTCGCCGGGGGTCAAAGCGCCGTGATCGTCGGGCTTCAGCGACCACCCCGAAGCGAGCACCAGCAGGTTGCCATCGCGGTCGAATCCCACAGCTACGTTCATGCGATTGGCGTTCGGGTCATGTGCCGCCGCCACGCTCCGCTTGTTCCAGAACAGACCGTCGCTGCTGGCCCAGCACTCCACGTCCCCTTCCATCCGCCCGTGCGAAGGTTTGCCGAAAATCGTGGCGACGATCGTGCCGTCGTCGAGCACCTTCAGGTTCGGCCAAGCGCAAACGTTGTCGATCGCCACGTACCGGCCGACGAGCGGCAAGGTCTCGTCGGCCCGAACGACCACCGTCGCGATCGTGAAAATCATCAGCAAAACGACCGAGCGAGCAGCGGGCATGGTGTGTCTCTCCGAGGGGTAATCCGACCGACAAATAATGTGCCATGCCGCGCCACAGCGTGCTATGCTGGACCCGCTGTTACAGTGATATTTTAAGGGGAGGAAGTTATGGCGTCCGTTCGAATGGCGATCGCGATTGCTGGGGTAAGCCTGTTGCTCGGCCGCGATGCCGCCGCGCAAGGCGCATCACCATTTGTCGGCCAGTTCAGCGGCACCTACACATTCAGCTCGACCGACCCGCGGTTCGGCAACCAGGCCGGCTACATCGCGATGACGATCACCGCCGAAGGCCGCGTGTCGGCGAACGTGCAAAACACCACGATCAACTTGCCCTCGACGGTGCGCGGCACGGTGAGCGACGACGGCGATTTCGATTGCGTTGCCGAGGCTTCGAACCAGGTGTACACGCTCAAGGGAACGATGGTCAAATCCAAGGCGGGCAACCTGAAGGCAACGCTCACGCAGTACTTTGGCGCGAACCAGGCGATCGGCAGTGTGCAATTCGACATTCCCCCGTACCGTGAAAAACAGTAAACCACTAGCGTCGTTCCTGCTGCTGGGCGGCTTGATTGCGCTGTGCGGCAGCACGCAAGGCGCCGAGTTTCGCGCCGGCGCCGCGGTGGTTGATGTCACGCCGCGATCGCTGCCGGCAATCTGCAACGGCGGCTTCACCGAGCGCGTGTTCGACAAGGTGCTCAACCCGTTGAATGCCCGGGCGATCGTGGTCGGCGACGGCCGCGACCGCATTGCCCTGGTGGTCGTCGACAACTGCATGATCCCTCGCGAGGTATGTGATCGCGCCAAGGCGTTGGCTCAGCGTGCGACCGGCATCGCCGTCGATCGCATGCTCATCTCGGCCACGCATGCGCACAGCGCGCCGAGCGTGATGGATTACTGCCTGGGCACACGCGCCGATCCGGCGTACACCGATTTTCTGCCGGGCAAGATTGCGGAGGCGATCGAGCAAGCTGACGCGCAGTTGCAGCCGGCCGAAATCGGTATCGCCACGATCGACGCGCCCAACCACACGCATTGTCGCCGCTGGATCGTAGCGCCCGGAAAAATCCAACTCGATCCGTTTGGCGAGCCGACCGTGCGGGCGATGATGCACCCTGGATACCAGAACCCGGCGTACGCCGGCCCTTCGGCGCCGGTCGATTCGCAACTTTCGATTGTCAGCATCCGCTCGCTCGACGGTCAGCCGTTGGCGTTGTTGGCAAATTACTCGATGCACTACTTCGGCGTGCCGGGCGCCTTTTCGTCCGATTACTTCGGCCTGTTCTGTAACGAATTGGAGCAGCGTCTGGCCGCGCTCGCCGAGTCGCCCGACCGAACGCGGCCCGTGGCGATCATGTCGCAAGGCACGAGCGGCGACCTGCACTGGATGGACTACAGCCAGCCCAAACGCGGGATCACGATGGATGATTACGCGCACCAGTTGGCCGAGATCGCTTGGACCGCGTACGGCAAAGTCAGCTATCGTCGCGATCCTTCGATTGCCATGGCGCAGACGGTGCTGACGCTGGGCCGGCGACTGCCATCGCCCGAGCGCCTGGCCTGGGCGCGTAAGGTGAACGAAGAGCGCGGCGACCGGCGACCCAAAACCCGGCCCGAGGTGTATGCCGAGCAGGCCGTGTACTTGCACGAGCACCCAACCGAAGTGGTGGTGCTGCAGGCGCTGCGAATCGGCGACTTCGCGATTGCCGCCATCCCCAACGAGGTGTTTTCGATCACCGGGCTGAAGATCAAAGCCCAGAGCCCGCTCGTGCCGACATTCACCATCGAGTTGGCCAACGGAGCCGCGGGGTACATTCCGCCGCCGGAACAACACGCCCTGGGCGGATACACGACTTGGCCCTCGCGAACAGCGGGGCTGGAAGTGCAGGCCGAGCCGAAGATTCTCGACGCCGTGCTCGGTTTGCTCGAAAAGGTGTGTGGACAAGCGCGGCGACCGTTGACGGTCGACCTGTACGGTCCTGAGATTCGCGCGCGGATGAAAGCGGTCGAATAGTCGGCCGCACATCAACGTCGGCGCGCACGGGCGCGCTGAATCGGCACACAAGCGCGCACTTCGCGCGCACGGCGCGCCGGTTCGCATCTTCACGGACGGTCAAAATGCACGTAGCGCGCGTTTACCGACCACGATTGGCGTCGCGGAACATGGTTTGCTTTTCTTGGCGTTCGCACGTTTCCCACGCGGCCCATTTTCCATTGCGGCGCCATGATCTGGATTGCGCTCAAAATGCTCACTGGAGATCGCAGCAAGTACCTGGCGATCATCTTCGGCATCACGTTTTCGTGCATTCTGATCGCCGAGCAAAGCGCGATGTTCTGCGGCATCATGATGCGTACCACCAGCCAGATTCGCGACGTGCACGATGCCGACATTTGGGTCATGAACCCCAACGTGCGATTCATGGACGATCTGAAAGCGATTGCCGATACTGCCTTCCTGCGCGTGCGCGGAGTACCGGGCGTGGCATGGGCTGTCGATTTTTACCGCGGCGGCGCCCAGGTGCAGCTCGAAGAAGGGAACTATCAAGGCTCGATGCTGTTTGGCGTCGACGATTCAACACTCGTCGGCGCGCCGCAGCAGATGATCCTCGGCACGATCGGCAACCTGCAACTGCCTGACGCCGTGTTGATGGACGAAGCGGGATACCGCCTGCTCTGGCCCGACGAACCGCTGCGCCTGGGGCGGACGTTCGAGATGAACGATCGCCGCGCTCGGATCGTCGGCATTTTCAAAGGTTCGTTCACGTTCGCCACGCAGCCGGTGATCTATACCCGCTTCAGCCAAGCGACGCAGTATATCCCGCAATATCGTCGATCGTTGACGTTTGTGCTCACCAAGTGCGCGGCCGGCGAGTCGCCCGAAACGGTGGCTCAGCGCATTCAGCAGCAGACGGGCCTCAAGGCGCTGACGCGCGATCAGTTCGGGTGGATGACGATGATGTATTACCTGGCAAAGACCGGCATTCCGGTGAACTTCGGCACCACGGTGCTGCTGGGGTTCATCGTCGGCTGCGCGATCGCCGGGCAGACCTTTTATCTCTTCACGGTCGAGAACCTGCGCCAGTTTGGCACGCTGAAGGCCATGGGCATGCGCGACGGCAAGATCGTGCGGATGATCTTCATCCAGGCGCTCACCGTCGGCAGTATCGGCTACTGCCTGGGCGTGGGACTGGCAACCGCGTTGGGGCTGTTCATGCAGTGGATGCGGCCGATCATGTCGTTCTTTCTCCCGTGGCAGGTCTTGGCCCTCACGGCCATGGCGGTGCTGTTCATTGTGTTACTGAGCAGTTGGATTAGCGTTCGCCGCGTGCGAGTGCTCGAACCGGCAGTGGTGTTCCAGGCATGAGCACAGCCATTGCAACCACTGGCGTTGTCTGCCGCGACCTGGTGAAAGATTATGGCCAGGGCGAGTCGCGGATTCGCGCCCTGCGCGGTATCACGGTCGATATTCATCCTGGCGAGCTGACGCTGTTGGTCGGCCCGAGCGGCTGCGGCAAGACGACGTTGATCTCGATTCTGGCCGCGACGCTCGACGCCACCTCGGGAACCGTGGACGTGCTAGGTTCGCGCCTGAATGCGCTCACCAAAGACGAGCGGTCCGACTTTCGCGCCAGGAACGTCGGCTTCGTGTTCCAGCAATTCAATCTGCTGCCGGCGTTCACGGCCGCCGAAAATGTCGCCGTGCCGCTGATGATCCAAGGGATGCCGCGCGACCAGGCGATCGCGCGTGCCGAGATCGAGTTGCGGACCGTGGGGCTCGAAGATCGCCTGCACGCATTTCCCGCGAAGTTATCGGGGGGTCAGCAGCAGCGGGTGGCCATCGCCCGGGCGCTGGTCCACGAGCCACACCTGCTGGTGTGCGACGAACCGACCTCGGCAATCGATGCCAAGACCGGACACTTAGTAATGACGCTCATTCGGCAGCTCGCCCGCAGCCCGGAGCGCGTGACGGTGGTGGTAACGCATGACGCGCGCGTGTTCGGATTCGGCGATCGGATGATCACGCTCGAAGACGGCCGCGTGGCGCGCGACGAGCGCGTGCAAGCCCCAGTCTCTAATCCGGAGTAAGACGAACGTGCCGCTACGACGTACGATCGGCAAATGGCTGCTGCCCTCGACGGCTGTTGCCTTGTTGCTGTTGGCCGCCGGGCATGCGATCCGCTCGCAGTTGCCCGAGCCGATCCTGCCGCCGCCGGTCACGCCGTCGACCAACCCGTTTGGCAACGTCGTGGCAGGAGCTGGGTTCGTCGAGCCGTCGACCGAGGCGAGCACGGTGTCAATCATCTCGGTCGGCTCGCAGCTTTCGGGAGTGATCACCAAGGTCGCCGTGCACATCGACCAAGAGGTGAACGAAGGAGACTTATTGTTTCAGCTCGACAAGCGTGCCACGAACGCGCAGTTGAAGATTCGCCAAGCCATGCTCGCCGCCGCCGAAGCGCAGTTGGCGAAGCTCGAAAAGCAACCGCGTCCCGAGGAAGTGCCGCCGCTTGAGGCGCAGCTACGGGCCAGCACCGCATCGCTGGCCACAGCAATCGACATTCGCAATCGCGATCGCAAGCTGGTGGCGACTAAATCGATCACTGACGAAGAGCTGTTCGCCAGCGAGCAGACCGCGGCCACGGCCCAGGCGCAGCTCGAATTGGCCCAGGCAAACCTTGCGTTGCTCAAAGCTGGCGCGTGGCAGCCCGACAAGGACATCGCGCGCACAGCCGTGGACGAGGCCCAGGCGCAGCTCGACGAGACGCGCACGACGCTCGAGCTGCTCGAAGTCCGCGCCCCGGTGACCGGCACGATCCTGCAGGTGAACGTGCGCTCCGGCGAGTTCGTGTCGGCGTCGCCTACGCAGTCGCTGGTGGTGATGGGCAACCTGAAGCCGTATCACGTGCGCGTGAGCATTGACGAAGAAGACATTCCGCGGCTAAAGCTCGATGCTCCGGG
>DASZPI010000491.1:0-5102 GCA_035550355.1 Pirellulales bacterium | reverse complement strand
ATTCGCGGTGCATCACCTCCAGCAGCCGCCGCTGGCGCGATCGGGAAAGTTCAACGGTCAGATCGGGGTCGGTCATGAAAGTTCGGCTGCTGACATCGATGAGTTAGTGCGAGGCGCGGAGCCGCGCGGCATGCACCCGCGCCACGTCGCCCATGTAGTGGTCGCTGGGAAACTTCTCGGCGGCGAGCGCGATCTGCTCGCGCGCCCCGGCCGTGTCGCCCATCGCCTCGTCGTACAGGCCCAGGTACAGATGCGCGTAGAATCGCTGCTCTTGCCGCTGTGCATCGCTGGCCGGGCCGCGCTCGGCCGCGGCAAGCACGTCGTCGGCCGTGGCGCGACCAGCGAACAGTTCGTAAATCTCGGCCATCGGCACGCGCCGGTCGGGTCCAACCGGGATCAAGCGCTTGCGCGCTTCGTCGACGCCCATTTCGCGGGCGGTGCACAGAAAGTGCCAGGCTGCGTTCTCGACGTCGTCGGGGTTCACGGTCTGGTGCAGTTCGAACTGCTTGCGACCGTCGGCATATCGTCCCGCATAGTACAGCGCAATACCTCGCTGCCAATGCTGCGGCGCCTTCTCGGGCATCAGCTCGAGGAACCGATCGAAATCGGCAATCGAGGCGTCGATTTGCCCCAGCTTGAAGTACTCGACCCCGCGGGCCTGCCAGGCGCCGGCAAGCTTCGGGTCGAGCTCGAGCACTCGGCTGTAATCGGCCACCGCCTCGGCGTGCCGGCCTTGAGCTGCCGCAAGTCGGCCATCGGCCAATCGCTGGTCGATCGAGCGCGGCTCATCGGCGCGCGCACCCCGCGCCAACGCAATCACAACCAACCACACGGTTACGGCAATCGCGCGCCGCATCGCATGCTCCTAACCAACGGGCAAATCGTTGCCGCCATCCTACGGCAAACAACCGCCCGCCGAAAGCACGCTGAAACCCCGCGCGACCCGTGGCCAACTCGGTTAGCCGTCGGTTTCGATCACCATCGGCTCGTGCGCCGCGTCCAATGTCTTGGCGCACGTGCACTTGGCGTAGCCCAGCGACCGCACCACTTCCAGCACCTCGCTGCACGTGGGGAACATGCGACCGGCAGCGCGCTTGTAATTCTCCAGCGCGTTCATGAATTCGACTTCGTCGTCGGAATAATCGCGCTCGCAGGTGGTCGGGTCGATCTGCCGGCGACGTTGCACCTTTTGGCGGCGCTCGCCGGTGCGGCGCTCTTGCACCACCGGCACATCGTTCTTGCGGCGATCGGTAGCGCGACGGCGTCCGGTGCTCTCACGGCGATTCATGACAACCGCTTCGTCTGTCTTACACTTGCTCACGGACGCCTCCCAACTCAGCTCTGGTAGAAGGATTGACTACATGCCCAACTGGCAGGGTGAGATTTCGACCAGGTTCGGCGTTAAACTATAGCACCTAGGAAAGACTTCGCGTTTTGCGCGATGCGCCGGTCGGCGCAAACTTTGCGTCGAGGGTAGCCATTCCGACCATACCGTCGACCGGTTATGCCGATCGCAACGATTCGACCAGCCGCGACAGCCACCGCTGAATGATGAATAAGGCCTTTGTCAAAGAGCCCGAGCAGTCGACCGCCGCCCAATGCCCCCGCTGCGGCTCGTTGGGCATCGCGGTCGGCGAAGCGACGCTCGACGCCCAGCTCGCCCCCGAGGCTCGGCAGACGATCGGCGACTCGGCATTCTTCTGCCCGTTCCCGACCTGCGAGGCGGCGTACTTCGACCTGTTCGAGCGCGTCGTGCCGGTCGCCGCCTTGGCGCATCCGGTGTATCCCAAGGACCCCGACGCGCCGATTTGCCCCTGCTTTGGATTCACGCGCGAGGCGATCGAGCAGGACCTGGCCGAGGGGGGCGTGCGTCGCACCCGCGAGCTGATCGAGAAGGCCAAGTCGTCGGCCGCGCGCTGCCTGACGCAGGCGCCCGACGGTCGTAGCTGCGTGGCCGAGGTGCAGCGCTACTACATGCAGCGTCGCGGCCAGGCGTGATTGGCGTGCTGCGGCGCGCGCCAGCCGAGACCGACCCCCGCCAGCAGCGTCGCCCGCCGCGCTGGCGCGTGGACGGCCAAGTGCCGCAGGTGTAAGCTGAATCGTAAGGGGCTTGCTCGTCTTTTCATCTTGTCTTGCGCTCAGGAGGCCTCGGTCCAATGCCACAGGCCATTGTCGATCCCGGCGAATTGCGGCGGTTCGCGCACAACTTGAAGCAGTTCAGCTCCGAGCTGCAAAACCAAATGGCCGTGCTCAAGTCGCAGTTGATGGGACTGGGGCAGACGTGGCGCGACCAGGAACACGAGAAATTCTCGGGCGAATTCGAGCAAGCAGCGGTCGCCATCAACCGCTTCCTCGAAGCCTCGACCGTCCACATTCCGTTCCTGCTGCGCAAGGCCGAGCGGATCGAAGAGTATTTACACCAGAGATAGCTGGAAATGACGAATGCCGAAGCTCGAAGGACGAAAGAAGCACGAATGTCCCAATGACGAACGGGAGCGGTGATTCATTAAGTCATTCCGTCATTCGTTATTCTTTCGACATTCGTCATTCGACCTTGGTCATTACCTCCGATGAACGACGCCGCCAATGTACGTTCGCTCGACGCGGTGCGCGACTTTCGCGTGGCGATTGCCAAGTTCCGCGAGCAGGCCGCCCATGCCTTGGCGGCCGTCGATATCGAGATTGCCCGCACGCTCGATTGGCTGGGGCATGATCAGCTCAAGTATTGGAAAGCGGAGATTCGCCGCCGCGAGGATCGGGTGAACGAGGCGAAGATGGACTTGCACCGTGCCCAGTTGTGCAAGAACGCCGCCGGTGAGACCCCCGCCTGCACCGATCAAAAAGTCGCGCTCGCCAAGGCGAAGGCCCGGCTCGGCGAGGCCGAGGAGAAGCTCGAAAAGGTTCGCCAGTGGTTGCAGATCATCGAGCACGAAGTCACCGAGTACAAAGGCCCGGCGCAGCAACTGGCCAACACCGTCGACACCAGCCTGCCCCGCGCCTTGGCCCTGATCGACCGCAAGCTGGTGTCGCTCGAAGAGTATCTGAACACCGCGGCGCCCGAGATTGCCGCGCTGGCGCGGGCCGGCGACCCCGGGCCGGAAATCGCCGTTTCGTCGGCCCCCAGCGACTCACCAGGGGCTAAAATTCCCCAGGACGACAACTCCGCCGTCCCCGCATCCCGAATCCCCAATCCCGAATCCCGCCTGTGACACGCCCCGGTGACCTGAGCATCGTCAGCAGCTCGTTGCATTTCGCGCTCAAGTCGCTGCACGAGCGTTGGGACGAAGTGCAGGCCGGCTGGGACGATCCGGTCAGCCAGGGGATCCATAAAGAGTTTGTCGAGCCGCTGACGCCCGATGTGCAAACCGTGATGAAGGCGATCAATCGCTTGTCGCAGGTGATGGCCCGCGCCTACGAGGAGTGCACATGAGCGCCCGCTCGGCGTGGTTCCGCTGGCCTTGGGTCATGGCTCGTTCGGTGCTGCCCACTGCCCACTGCCCACTGCGCACGACTGCCTAGATGCCCGATCCGCGCCTCATCGAGCGGCAAACCGACGTGCTCCACTCGCTGGAGCGGCTGATCCGCGAGCGCGCCGAGAAAATTGCCGCGGCCGAGGCCGACTACAAGCGGCGGCACACCGAGGCCACCGAGCTTGCCGAGCGGAATGCCACCGCGATCGAAGCGCAGTTCCAGCGCTCGCGCGACGAAGCGCAGCGGTCGGCTCACAAGCAGTTGCACGAGGCCGCGGCCCGTTTTGAGCGCGAACACGGCACGAGCCAGGCCGAGTACGCATCGCTGAGCGAGCGCATTAGTCAACGTGCCAAGCACGACAAGGCAGTCGCCAAACGCGCGTTCGAAGAAGCGAGCTGGGAGACGCAAACGGTCTTCGACGCCACCAAGAACAAGCCCCGGCGCGAGTTCCTCGAGCAGGAACGCCAAGTGAACGCGCGGGCCGAGCGGCTCGAGCAAATCGCCAACGAAGCGAAAGACTTTCTCGCCCTGTGCCGCTTGTATCGCGCGCCCGAGCTGACGCCGTCCACGCCCGATCCGTCGGCCGGCGAAGCCGACATGCTCAAGGCGTTTCTCGACCGGCTGGCCCAGGCCGAGACGCTGCTCGTCGAGTTGAAGAAGCTGCGGCTGCCGAGGTTTTTCGAGGGGCTGACCCCGTTCTGGTTCATGCTCGCCGTGTGGCTGGCGGCGATTTATCCGGCAGGCATGGCCACCGGCTGGGAACTCACCTGGGTGCCGATCAGCATCGCCGCGGCGATCGTGGTCGGCGGCGCGATCGCCATTTGGCTGTACCAGGTGGCCACCCGCAAGGTGCGCCGCGTGTTCGACCCGCTGTGTCAGATGCTGCTCGACACCGAAGGGGCCCGCGCCCGCTGGGCCGAGCTGGGCACGGCGCGCTGGCAGCGCGAGGCGGCCGAGATCAAGCATCGCCACCAGACCGAGTTGAAGCGGGCGAACGACAAGTATCACGACGCGAAGACCTCGATCCGCCAGCGCCGCGAAACCGAAACTGCCGAGATCGAAGCCAAGTATCCGCCGCGGCTCGCCGAACTGAGCGGTTGGTACGAGAACCTGAAGCAAACGGTCGAAACCGAAACGCGCGCCCGCCTTGCCCAACTGACGGCCGATTACCAGTCGCAGCGCCAGGCCGAGCAGCAGCGCGCGGCACACGAGCAACAACAGATCGAGGCCGACCGCGCGGCCGACGCCCGCGCGATCGCCGAGCATTGGAAGCAAGGCATCGAGCGGGTGGGCAACGAAGTGGCCGCGCTCGACGCCGACACCGAAGGCGTGTTTCCCGATTGGGACAGCGCGGCGTGGGACACCTGGCAGCCCCCGCTGGGAGTCGCGCGCGCCGTGCGCTTCGGCACGATCGACGTGCGGCTCGACCAGTTGCCCGGGGCCGAGGCGCTGGGCAGCGCGGCCAAAGCGAGCCTGAAGACCGCGTATCGTTTGCCAGCGTTGCTCGATTTTCCGCAACATGCCTCGCTGGTGTTGCGCACGGCCGGCTCGGGCCGAGCCCGCGCGGTCGAGGTGCTGCAAGCGGCGATGCTGCGATTCCTGACCGCGGTGCCTCCGGGCAAACTGCGGTT
>DASZPI010000490.1:0-3477 GCA_035550355.1 Pirellulales bacterium | reverse complement strand
TGGGCGAATTCGCCGACGTGCTCGCGTGGCTCGCGACGATCGCCAACGTCGCCGGGGTCGATTTGTCGGAAGCGGTCACGCGCAAATACGGCTCCGGATGTCCCGGCTGCGGCCAGTTTCTCTGCACCTGCGCCGACGCGGAGAAGCCATGACGGCAAGTGCAGAACGTAAAGGGCAAACGGCAACTTGGGCCGCCTTGGTCATTTTGCCGTTTGCCCTTTGCGCTTTGCATTCCACAAGCGCCTCGGCCGCCTCGCTTCCCGCGCTAACGTCAACGGCCCTCGGTTTCGACGGTCGCTACAAGCTCGGCTGCTGGACGCCGCTCACCGTGACGCTGCGCGGCGGTCTCAATGCCGTGCGGGGCGTGGTCAGCGTCGACATTGCCGACGCCGACGGCACGCTCGTGCGCTACGATGGCGACCTGGTCGATGTCCCTGCCGGGCTCGACGTCAACACGCTGCTGTACGTCAAGCTTGGCCGGCCACTCGACGAGCTGGCGATCGATTTTTCGCACGAAACTCCGCTGGCCGACGAGCCTCGCTCGATCGGCGTGGCAACCATCGCCGCGCCGCTGGAACCCGACCAGGCGCTGTACGTCAATGTCGGGACGCCGATCGCATCGTCCGCGGCATTCGACGCGCAGCGCGTGGCGCTCGTGAATACCCAGCAGGTCGAGCAACTTCCCGATCGCTGGATCGGCTACGAATCGCTCGACGGTCTGCTGCTCTCGACCAGCAGCGTCGAGTTGATCGATCGATTGTCGCACGATACCGACCAGTTTCTCGCGATCGACGACTGGATTGCGCACGGTGGATTCGTCGTGGTCTTCGGATCGCCCAACGGTTTACCGCTGCTCAAGCCCGATGCTCCGCTGGCTCGATTGGTACCGGGCCTGGTGACCGCGACCGCTCGCCTGCCGCGATCCGACGCGCTCGAGGCGTATGTCGGAACCAACGAGCGCATCGTTTCGCCGTCGGCGCTCGATGCCGAGCCGTGGATCATTCCGCGGCTCGACGAGTCGCGCGGGGTCGTCGAATTGTCTGAGGGCAACTTACCGCTGGTCGTGCGGGCGGCGCGCGGATTGGGCGAAATGGCATTCATGGCCGCCGCGCCCAGCGAACCGCCGCTATCGACCTGGAGCGGCCGCGACCCGCTCGTAGCGCGCCTTCTGCATCTGCCCAGCCCGACAATCGACACCAATCAACCCGGCGCCGCGCGGGCGCAGTTGTACGGCGTCAGCGACCTGTCGGGGCAACTGTTCGATGCGCTCGACCAATTCGACGGCGTCGGCGTGACGTCGTTCTGGATCGTTGCCGGCGTGGCGATCGTGTATCTGGGCCTTGTCGGCCCGGTCGATTTTCTCTTTTTGCAGCGCGTGCTGCGGCGCCTGGAGTGGACCTGGTTCACGCTGCCGGTCGCGTCGGTGGCGGCGCTCGTTGCGATTGTGGCCGCCGGCACGTTCCAACAGGGCATTCGCGACCATGTGAACCAGGTCGATCTGGTCGACATCGATGTGGCCAAGGGGCGGCTGCGCGGTACCAGTTGGCTGGCGCTGTACACCGATCGACCGCGCGAAATGGATCTGGCGCTGCGTCGTGATGTGGGGCAGATCATCGACGACGCCAGCGACGTGGCGCTCGCCTGGTACGCTCCCAGCGGCGCCGCCTGGGGCGGCATGCACTCGCGGGCTGCTGGTCCGCAGGTCTTCGATCAACCGTACGAGATTCCCGCCTCGCTCGATCGTTTGCTGCACCTGCCGGTCGAGCCGCATGGTGTGAAGATGTTTTGCGGCCGATGGATTTCGCAGATCGGCCCAACGGTCGATGCAAAACTGCATGCCGGCTTCGAAGACAGCATCGCAGGACTATTGGAGAATCGGCTCAAAGTGGCGCTGTCGAATTGTTTGCTGTTCTACGGCCGCTTCGCATACTCCCTCGGCGACATCAACGCCGGCCAGCGCTGCGCGGTGACCGCCGAGCAGCGTCGCGAACTGGAGCTGACGCTCAAGCAATTCACCGCCGTGCGACACGAAAAGAACAGTACGTATCTCGAAGCGCCGCTGCCCTACGATCCCGCGTCGCTCGAGGTCCCCGGTGCCCTGCGGGCGATGATGTTCTACGAGGCGCTCGGCGGCCGCAGCTACACCGGCGTGCCGGAAGTCGAGCAATCGTTTGTCGATCTCAGCCATCTGCTGCGGCTGAAGCGCGCGGTGCTGCTGGCCGAGATTCACGGGCGCGAGTCGCTGGGCATTCAGTGGCGCGACGGCGACACGACGCTGAGCGCCGATCCTGGCCGTCGCTGGCGTTTCTGCCGCTTCGTGTTCCATGTCGATGCGCCCGAGGAGTCCGGCCGATGATCGAGACTCGCGATCTGACCAAGGTTTACGGCACGCTGCACGCCATCGACCGCTTGAACCTGTCGCTCGATCGCGGCGACGTGTTCGGCTTCATCGGTCCCAATGGGGCCGGCAAAACCACGACGATGCGAATCCTGGCCACGCTGTTGGCGCCGACCTCGGGCGAAGCGACGGTCTGCGGGTACTCGATCTACACCGCGCCGCGCGAGATTCGCCGCGTGATCGGCTTCATGCCTGATTTCTTCGGCGTGTACGACGACATGACCGTGATCGAGTACCTCGAATTCTTCGCGGCCGCCTATCGCATTCGCGGTTCCCAGCGCGTGGCGGTGTGCAACAAGATGCTCGATTTGGTCGATCTCGGTTACAAGCGCGACGAACTGGTGACCAGCCTGTCGCGCGGCATGACCCAACGCCTGGGGCTGGCACGGGTGCTGCTGCACGATCCGCAGGTGCTGTTGCTCGACGAGCCGGCCAGCGGCCTCGATCCGCGGGCACGGATCGAGATTCGCAATCTGCTCAAGCAACTGCGGTCGCTGGGAAAGACGATCCTCGTGTCCAGCCACATCCTGCCCGAGTTGGCCGACGTTTGTAACAAGATCGGCATCATCGAACGCGGCCAGCTTTTGGTGAACAGCAATGTGGACGAGGTGATGCGCCGCGTGCGCCGCTCGACGGTGCTGAAAATCCGCGTCGCCGACCGTACCGACGCTGCGGCGAAGCTGCTCGAACAGCAAGCGAGCGTCGAATCGGTCCAAGTGAACGACGGCCTGCTGAGCGTCCGTCTGGCGGAAGGGATCGAGGACTACTGCGAATTGCCCACCGCGCTGATCGACGCGGGCTTCAAGCTGCAGCTATTTCGCGAGGAAGAGCTGAACCTGGAGACGGCGTTCATGGAACTGACCAAGGGCATCACCGCCTAGGAACCTCGCGGTACCGCGTGGCCTACTTTTGCCTTCGACAATCGCCGGCCAACTTGGTTGAATGCCCACCAGTCGATGGGTGGTGGAGCAGGTTGAAGACAGGCCCGACAACAATGGTCGTCGAGACGGTGAGTGATGTAATCGCGTGGGCCGACCCGGTCTTGGGGTTCGCACCACGCACACTCTTCGGTCACTGGC
>DASZPI010000489.1:0-1714 GCA_035550355.1 Pirellulales bacterium | reverse complement strand
AAACCGGCGCCGTGCCCACGGTCTTGAGCCCGGGCGAGACACTCACGCTGGGTTGAGCGGGTCAGGGCCCCGGCGGCGCGGTTCGCGGCACAGGTTCGAGCGAGACCTGAATCTCGTCGCCGACCACGCGCACTTCGAAGCGATCGACCTTCAGCTTCGGATTGTCGGTCCAAGCGCCGTCGCACACCCGAAACCGCCAGGCGTGCCAGGGGCAGACCACCGAGCCGGCGTGCACTTCGCCATCGCCCAGCGAAGCGCCCATGTGCGGGCACAGGTCGTCGATCGCATGATATTGGCCTTCCGACAAGAAGACCGCCACCAGGCGCTCGCCCACGGTGAACGTCGCCCCGCGACCTTCGGCAATCGCGCCGACCTTGGCTACGGTGATGAAATCGGACATAGTCGCTACTGTAACGCAAAGTAGAATAGTGGGTAGTCCAAGCAGTCTTTAGGATCTCGATTGCATGGCCAGCGCGCGCGAGGTTTATGCCTTGTTGGGGAACGAGACGCTTTGGACCACGGCCGAGCGATGTGACCGGTTGTTGCGCGATGCCAACGTTCCCTAGGCAATCGTGCGCGGCGTCGCCGTCTGCCTGCACGGCTACCAGCGCAACACCGTGGATTTGGATCTGCTGGTTCGACACGAGGATCAGCAGCGCGTGCGTGATGCTCTCACCGCCGGCGGACTGACCTGGTCGACCGAAGCGCACGAAGACCGAACCGATTCGGGTGTCGGCGTGCAGCTTCTGCTCTCGGGTGACCGTGCTGGTCCTGGCGAAAGCGTTGCCTTGCCCGATCCGACGGCCTCCGACGCGATCGTCGACCGCCAGGGATTGCCGGTGGTCGCGCTCGCCCGGTTGATCGAGATCAAAATCGCTTGCGGCAGCGGCAATCTTCGTCGGACCCACAAGGATTTTGCCGACGTGGTCGAGCTGATTGCCGCCAACCAGCTTGATCAATCGTTCGCGCAGTTCCTCGACAAGAGCGTGCGGCGCACGTTCCGTGAACTCGTCGGCCGAGCCCAGGCATAACAGGCAGGGCAGGGGATTGCGGCGCGCAGCACCAGGGGCGACAATCCTGGTTCTTACTCCCCTCGGCCCTGGGCACACACCGCTTTCCCAATGCGCACGAATCCCGTCAAGCAAAAGCTTCAATCCGGTCAACCAACGTTCGGCACCTGGCTGTCGCTGGGCGATTTGTATGCCACGCGCGTGCTGGCCCGTGCCGGGTTCGATTGGCTGACGCTCGATATCGAACATTCGGCCATCGACTGGTCGCAGGCGGCGATGATCTTCGCCTGCATTGCCGATGCCGGCTGCGTGCCGTTGGCCCGCGTGCCCGAAGGGGCGCACCACTACATCAAGCGCGTGCTCGATGCCGGCGCCTGGGGCATCGTGGTGCCGATGGTCGATACCGTCGAGCAGGCGCGCACGGCAATCCGCGCCGCGAAGTATCCTCCCGAAGGCAATCGCAGCCTGGGGGGCGGCATGCACGCCATGAACTTCGACACCTCGTCGGGCGAGTACTTCAAGCGGGCCAACGATGAGATCCTGGTCGTCTTGCAGACCGAGAGTCCCACCGGTGTGAAGAATGCCGAGGAGATCTACAGCTTGCCCGGCGTCGATGCCATCTTCGTCGGTCCGGTCGACTTGCGAGCCCAGATGCGCTCACCCGATGGCACCGAGGCAACCGACGAGCAGTTCGAGGCGATGCT
>DASZPI010000488.1:0-1997 GCA_035550355.1 Pirellulales bacterium | reverse complement strand
CATCATCGTCAGCAGCATGGCCATGACCATGGTGGTGCTGCTCGGCATGGCGTTTGCCGGCCGCTCCAGTCTGTTCGTCATCCTCGTCGCCTTCCTCGGCTTCTTTCTGTTCGCCGTGCGCTCCGTGCTGCAGGCGTGGCTACTCGACTCGACGCCGTCGAGCCAGGGCGGAACGGCCATCGGCATTCTGTTCGGCAGTCAGGCGCTCGGCGCCGCTATCGGCCCAGTGTCGGGCGGCGTGCTGGCCGATCACTACGGCCTTAACGTCGTGTTCTATTTTCTTGCCGGCACGATCGTGATCGCGAATCTGTTCGTGTTCTTCACGCCGACGCCGGACCGAAGGTCGGCGGTGTAGGCCGCATACTCATAAAATTCGACCCGCCGTCTTCATTACTTCGAAAGCGACCGAATTGCTGCGCGGCAGCGAAATGCCGCTTTGTGCCAGTTTCGACCAAAGTGCACTGCAAAAATGGGCATTTGCGTTTGGATTTAGCAAGGTATTAACCCGCACGACGGGAATTAGAGAACAGTTTTATAGGAAATTTATAAGACAAAGCCGACAAGTTAGCCAAACGTCGGTCCAAGTCCGTGAACACGACCAGCAGCGCAAGCCGAGTTTGGATACTGAAAGAATTCACGCGCAGCCGTGAAGGCGCGACGGCGGTCGAATTCGCGCTGGTGGCTGCGCCGTTTATTGCGCTGCTCATGGCGCTGGTTCAGACCGGGCTTGTATTTTTCGCCGAACGTGTTCTTGACGAAACCGTCGAAGAAGCAAGTCGCATTATCATGACCGGTCAGGCGCAGAACGGAGGCCTGACCCAAGCACAATTCGCCAACTGGGTCTGCTCGAACACTTACGCGCTATTCAACTGCAATAATTTCATGATCAACGTGCAAAACTACAGCTCATTTTCCTCGGCAAATACGGCCCCACCGACGCTGACCTTCAATTCGCAAGGGCAGGTGACGAACCAGTGGAGCTATAACACCGGAGGCGCCAACGACATCGTCGTTATGCAGGTGATGTATCGATGGCCGATCGTGTTGGGACCGCTTGGTTTCGATCTTGCAAATTTACCCAACGGCAGTCGGTTGCTCGTATCAACCGCCGTGTTCAAGAATGAGCCTTACTGATGACGGTTGCTCGCATGTTTTCGGCGCTGCAGACCGGCCTCCGCGGCTTTGTCACCGCCAGCCAGGCCGTCTCGGCGGTCGAATTTGCGCTCATTCTTCCCGTCATGGTCACGCTTTATATCGGTGGCGTCCAAGTCGCCACAGGGATGGCGGTACAGTTCAAGTCGGTGCTTGCCGCCCGCACGGTGGCCGGCCTTGCTTCCCGCTACACCACCATCGACACGCCAACGATGAGCAGCATCCTCAATGCCGGATTTACTTTGCTCAATCCCTATCCCACAGCGGGGATGAGCGTGACCGTCTCAGAAGTGAGTACCGATGCCAAGGGCAACGCCACGATCACCTGGAGCTGTTCGCTCGGTGGAACGCCGCATACATTCGGTGCGGCGGCGACGCTGCCGAACAATGTCAATGCCGCAAACATCTCGATCCTGTGGGGTGAAGTGACTTACCCCTACACGCCGCAACTCGGCTACGTGCTGACCGGCACGATCAACATGTACGAGAAAAATTACTTTTATCCGAGGTTCACTTCCTCGGTGTCGGGCCCGAGTGCCGCAAGCGCTTGTCCGGCATCGTAATCGCACGAGATCGAATCAAAGGCCGATTTCCCGCCGACTCACGTATGCGGTCCTACAAAAGGTGCCATCAAGGCCAGGTCTGCAATGGCGAGGCAGTATGCGAACTGAAGGACCAGCATCCCGTCTGACCCGCGTCGTGGGCCGGTTTAGCGAAGACCGGCGGGCTAACGTTGCCATCATTTTCGCGTTGGCGCTTATTCCGATTGTCGGCTGTGTCGGCGCCGGCATTGATTACGGTCACGCCATTTCGGTCAGGACTGCATTGCAGGCGGCACTCGATTC
>DASZPI010000487.1:0-2959 GCA_035550355.1 Pirellulales bacterium | reverse complement strand
GCGTCACCACGCGCTACATCATCCACGACGCGGTGGCCAAGGAGGTCGACCAGCACACCTTCTACCACACCCGGGAAAGCGGCGGCACGCGGATCAGCTCGGCCTATAAGGTCTGCCTCGACACGATCGCCAGCGAGTTTCCACCCAGCGAGTGGAACTTGTACTGCTTTCAGTTCTCCGATGGCGACAACTGGGGCGAGGACAACCAAGCGAGCATTCGTATGCTCCGCGACGAGATCCTGCCGCAGGTGAACTTGTTTTGCTACGGCCAGGTGGAGAGTCCCTATGGCAGCGGCGAATACCTCCGCGCGCTACGAGAGAAACTCGTCGCGGAGGTCGAAAACCTGCTGCTCTCGGAAATTCGCGACCGCGACGGCATCTACGAATCGATCAAAGTTTTTCTGGGCAAAGGTACTTGAGAACGCCACGCGTTAGCCTCCGGCGAATCGTTGAGGGCTAAGGTAAATCATCCCATGACCATTCAAGCCCCGCGCGCATTGCCCCCGGTTCTTGCCGAGATTCAAGGCCAGATGGAGCAGTACGCGCGCGGCCACGGACTCGACTTCTTCCCGACGATTTTTGAGCTGGTCGATTGCAACCAGCTCAACGCCGTGGCGGCCTATGGCGGCTTTCCGACGCGGTACCCCCACTGGCGCTTCGGCATGGAGTACGAGCAGCTATCGAAGGGCTACGCGTACGGGCTGCAAAAGATCTACGAGCTGGTGATCAACAACAATCCCTGCTACGCGTACCTGATGGACTGCAACGAGCTGACCGATCAGAAGCTCGTCATGGCCCATGTGTACGGCCACTGCGACTTTTTCAAGAACAATTTCTGGTTCAGCCAGACGAACCGGAAAATGATGGATGACATGGCCAACAACGGCAACCGCATCCGCCGTTACATGGACCGGTTCGGGGTCGAAGAAGTCGAGAACTTCATCGATTCGTGCCTGAGCATCGAGGACCTGATCGACATCCACTCGCCGTTCATCAAACGCCCCAGCGCTCACGTCGAGCGAACCAGCGCACTGGCCGAACAGCAGGACGACGTCGAGCGCCGGGGGCCCGCCCGGTTCGACGCGAAGTCGTACATGGACCAGTTCGTCAATCCGCCGGCGGCGATGGCCGCCGAAACCGAGCGCCTGAAGTCGGACGAGCCGCCGCCGCGAAGCTTTCCCGAGCATCCGGTGCGCGATGTGATGCTGTTTTTGTTGGAGCATGCGCCGTTAAAGCCTTGGCAGTTGGACGTGCTGTCGATTTTGCGGGACGAAGCGTACTACTTCGCTCCGCAGGCTCAAACCAAGATCATGAACGAAGGCTGGGCCAGCTACTGGCACTCGACCATCATGACCCGCCAGGGGCTGACGAGCGCCGAAATCGTGAATTACGCCGACCACCACTCGGGCACGATGGCCACGTCGCCGAACCGGCTCAATCCGTACAAGATGGGCATCGAGCTGTTCCGCGACATCGAGGACCGTTGGAACCGTGGACGATTCGGCAAAGACTACGACGAATGCCAGGATCTGCGCGCGAAGCGCGATTGGAACACGGGCGCGAACCTCGGCAGGCAAAAAATCTTCGAGGTCCGTAGAATCCACAACGATCTGACATTCATCGACGAATTCCTCACGCTCGATTTCTGCCGCCAACACAAACTGTTCAGCTTCGGCTACAACGCGGGGGCCGACCAGTACGAGATCGAAAGCCGTGAGTTTCCCAAGATCAAGCAGCGCCTGCTGTTCAACCTCACCAACCGAGGACAGCCGATCATCGTAGTGCGCGACGCGAACTACAAAAATCGCGGCGAGCTGTTTCTCGAACACGTGTACAGCGGGGTCGAGCTCGATGCCAACTACGGCAGCGACACGCTGACGAACCTGCACAACTTGTGGAAGCGTCCGGTGCATATCGAAACCGAGCTCGACGGCGTAAAAACGGTCTGGTCGTTCGATGGATCGGAACATTCCCAATCCCAAACGCCCCCCGCCACCGCGGCCGAGTGAGCAACCCATGGCACTCGACCAACAAGTTGCCGCAGCACTTTCGGCATTTCCGAGTCCGCACACCGGCCCGATGCGAATCGACGAATCGGCCGGCGGACAGCGGCTGGAATGCGAGTTATCGGCCATCGACACGCTCGGCGTCGCTTTCGAGCGCTTGGTACTGACCAGCGATCGCTTGCGCTCGGCCGATTTGCCGGCATTGCGCAGCGTGGCCGAGGAACTATCGAAGCGGCTGACGTACTTGCTCGAGCCCATTCAGCCGGTCGAGACGGACAGCGAGCAGTGCATTGTGCAGATGCGCTCGGTGCCGCCCACGAAAGATAACGACCGCTCCAGCTATTATGAGCTGTTGGTGCGCAAAGGCGGGCAGCTCAGCCTGGTGCGGTACGCTGCCGATTATGGCTCAAGCCGTCAGGTGGCGCTGGCGCATGTGACGCGCGAAGTGTTCTTGCGCCTGGTCCGCGACTTTTCAGCGGTTGCCTGAGCGGCAGCTCACGGGTTCGGCTGCGGCTCGTCGATTGGCGCATTCGACGTGGCGAACAGTACGATCGACCGCTTGTCGATTTGATACAGCACGCGGAATTCGATCGCCGCATGGCCGTCCAGTTCGTTGGCAACCTTGGCCATGGTCGGTAACGCGTCGAGCTGGTTTTGCAAGGCGGGCAACATGGTGCGCAGCTGATCGATTTTCTGCTTGTCGTTTTGCAGTTGCGATTGCAGCTTACCGATGGCGGCGGCGTGGGCCTGCTGTTGCTTGGCGTTCCGATTGACCGACGTATTCATCGCTGCCAGCTTGGTTTCAAGCTGCGTGTATAGCTGCTCGTCCTTGGCGAGCTTCGATTTCAGATTGGTGAGTTGCGTCTTGGATTGCATCAGCGCGGTGTTGACGGTCTTGATCGTAAACGGCCTGCCTTGCCCGTTCTGGCCGGCGATCGCCTGCGGATGAACTT
>DASZPI010000486.1:0-18948 GCA_035550355.1 Pirellulales bacterium | reverse complement strand
GAGGCGACGTTTGCCCCCTTGTCGGTCCGCCAGAGCTCGTGTGTTTCGGTTACGTCGCCGCGTCCGCCGGCACGTACCGCCAAGGCAGTGTTCTTACGTCCGCCGATGACAAACACCACGCCGTGGTGCGTCACCGGGCTGGGACACACGTAGCCATCGTCGGGAATGCCGCGGCAGCGCCACAGTTCTTTGCCGGTGTGCGGATCGTAGCCGACGATCGTGCCGAGGGGCGCTCCGGGCATGCTAACGACCAGTTCGCCGCCGCCACCAGGCAGCTCGACGAGATTCGGCGTGTTGCGAGCGCCGCGCACGTCCTCGATCGTCCACACTTGCTCGCCTGTAGCGCGATTGAGCGCCCGGATCGACGAGCTTTCGATCGACGCGTTGACGATCAACAAATCGCCGTTCAGCAGCAGGGAATTGGTCGATCCCCAGCCCGTGGTTCGCTCGCCCACATCGACATGCCATAGCTCGCGACCGTCGTCGAGCGCGAAGCAATACACTCCCGACCGTCCGAAAAACACGTACAGTCGTTCGCCATCGACGACCGGCGTGCTCGAGGCGTAGCCGTGCCACGTGTTATTCCCGCCGGAGTACTTCGACTCGGGCAGGATCGCCTTGTAATCTTTCTTCCACAGCGTGGCGCCGGTCGATCGATCGAGTGCCAGCACATGCCGCACCAGGTTCTCTTGATCGCCCGGCTCGTCGACGCTCATTGCGTAGCCGCTGTAGCAGGTCAGATAAATGCGATCGCCCCACGTGATGGGGCTCGATGTTCCCGCGCCAGGCAGCTCGACCCGCCAGACTACGTTTTTGGTGGCCGACCAAGTGACCGGCAAGCCGGTCTCGTTGCTGGTCGCCAGTCCGCCAGGACCACGGAAGCGGGGCCAGTCGGCGCCCATGGCAGCGACCAGAACCGCGGTAGTGAATAAAACCAATCGGCAAATGGCGTTCGTCATGGTCACGTCTCGGAGGGCGGGAAGCGGGCGGCGGGAGGCAAGCGTGGACCGTACAGCCTAACAATCCGACGCATCGACGGCACGAAATATCGCCTGGTAGCCCCCCTTTCCTCGGTCGGCATAATTCATCGTTACCAAGGAGGACACCATGTCGAACGATGGTTTGATTCGCTGGACACGACCGATTGGCAATGACGAGGGGACACCACCGCACGCTCCGATTGGCGACAGCTCGGCAGTGGCGCGCGACCGGCGACTGCTCGATGCCTATTCCGAAGCGGTGATCCACGTGGTCGAGACCGTCGCGCCGTCGGTGGTCAGCGTGACGGGAGCGGCAGGCGAGCGGCCGCAAGGCTCGGGGTCGGGCTTCCTGATCACCCCCGACGGCTTCGCCGTCACGAACAGTCATGTGGTGGGCGGACGCAACAAGCTGGTGGCGGAAACCAGCGACGGCGATCGTGTTGATGCGATCGTCGTGGGAGACGATCCGGCCTCGGACCTGGCGCTGCTGCGCTTGGCCGCGCGCGATCTGGCAGCCGCAACGGTCGGACGCTCCGACGAGCTGCGCGTGGGGCAGTTGCTGATTGCCATGGGAAGCCCGCTGGGACTGCATTCAACGGTATCGACCGGCATTGTCAGTGCCCTGGGGCGGAGCATGCGCGGCAGCGACGGCCGGTTGATCGAAAACGTGATCCAACACACGGCGCCGATCAACCCTGGCAACTCGGGGGGGCCGCTGATCGATTCGCGCGGCCACGTGGTGGGCGTCAACACGGCGATCATCGCCTTTGCGCAAGGACTCGGGTTCGCGGTCCCTAGCGCCACGGTGCAATGGGTGGTCGGCGAATTGCTGAGCCACGGGCGCGTGCGGCGCCGGCTGCTGGGCATCACCGCCGCGACGCGCCGGCTGCCGCGCGCCACGGTCCGCGAGCTCGACCTGCTGACCGACGAGGTGATCGAAGTTGCGGGGGTGCTTGCCGACGGAGCCGGCCAGCGCGCCGGTCTACATGCCGGCGACCTGATCGTGGCGATCAACGATCGCGTGGTTTCGAACGTGGACGAATTGCATCGGCTGCTCACTCGCCTGCCGGGCGATCGCGACGCCGAGCTGGAGGTGATCCGTGATGGACACAAACGGACGATCGTTGTGAGATGGTCCGATGGTTGAGTCGCTGCGCTCGATCGTTACTGCGGCGCAAGTTCCGCGTCGCTGTAGAACAGCGTGCCGACTTCCTGCGTGAGCCGCACACCCAAAGGGCGGTCGTGCGCCTCGACACGGACGCGGTGGTTGCCCGCCTTCGTGGGGTTCGCCACCACGCGATAGGTCGCGATTTGTCCAGGTTCAATCGGCTTCGGGCGCAGCGATATCTTGCCCGGAGCGGCTTGCTGCCATTCGCCCTCGGCGCTCGGGTCGAGCCCGTCGGTGAACGAGACCAACAACTCGAGCGCTTCGGTCGCACAAGTCCCGCGGTTGCGAAGCTCGATCAAATACGTCGTCGGCGTTCCGACTTCGATCGGCCCGGGCATGCCGACCACTTCGATGGCGAGGTTCGGGGTCGCCACGACCGTGATCGGCGCGTTGGCCGCGGTGGCCAAATTGTCCTTCGCCACGGCCTGCGCAGCGATCGCGTATTGTCCCTGGGCAACGATCTTGTATCGCAGCGTGATCGACTCGCTGCCGCCGGCGGGAACTTCGTCGAGCCGACAATGGTGTTCGTTGGGCTTGTTGCCGCGTGCCAGATCGTGACTGGCCGACAGCAGCGTTGCACCTTCCGGGAGCGTGATGACCAGGTCGATTTCGCTGGCCGAGGCGTCGCCGGGATTTTCGATTGCGACCTCGGCCGTCGCGGTCGAGCCGGCATATTGATTGCGCGGCACGGCGATGGCCAGGTCGAGCTGCGGCCGACGCACGACGATCTCTCGCTGCGCTTTCGCGCTGACCTCGCCACAGCGCGCCTGCGCCACGATCGACGTCGCGCCCAGGTCGCGCACCGTCAGCGTCAACTCGAGCGTGCGCTTCTCGCCAGGCTTCAGCAGCTCCACCCGCTCGCTGGCAAGCAATCGTTGATCGTTAACGCCCGCGATCTGCACCTGCACATTGTCGGCGTCGCCGGTGCCGACGTTTTCAAGCTCGACGGTGTACAGCTGGGGGCGGCCGCAGATCACGTCGTGCGCCCCGTGGATCGCAACACGCAGCTCCGGCTCGTCGACCTGAATCGGCGACTGCACGACCGGCGGAGCGCAGTTCCAGGTCACGTCGAGCTTCAACGCTTCGCTTTTGTGTGGAACGATCAACAGCCGCAGCTCATGGTCGGCGCCCGGCTCGACTGCCGGAAACCGCCACAGGTATCCATAACCTTCGCGCGCCTCGGCCGTGAAGCCGCTCGAAGCCCACACGTCGGAGATTTCGGCCCAATCGGGAGCGGCGATCGAGACCAGCACCTGCTCGACGATCGATCGGCTGGGATTGGTGAGCTTGACTGTGTAGAGCGCTCCCTTGTCGATCGTCAGGCGCCGCGGTCCAAAGATCTGCACACCCAGGTTGGGTGCTGCGCTGCTCATGCCGATCGAGTCTCGCGGGCCGGCGAGATTCGGGTCGTCGACCGTCACAACGATCGAGGTATCGACCGCGGCTTCGGGCTCGGCGCTCGGCTCGGCCGCACACGGGCTCACGCCCATTGTTGCTAGCACGAGCACGAGGATCCACGGGTTCGCGATGAACGTCATGCGTCGCATAGCGCAGCCTCTTGCAAGCGCCTGGGGATTGAATGTTAAGCGTATCGACGTGCTGATCGGTTGGGAGTGAAAGCCAGCTACGCACAGCGCATAGACTTCGTAGTTTGAAACCGCGCCGCCACAAGGAGTTGCTATCGCAGCAATGCTCGCGTGCAAGTTTTCGCGGATATGGCGCGCGAGCGAAATTTCGATGAAGGTCCAGCGGCCCTGTGTTCGATGAACGGGAGGTAGATATTCCGATCGGAGCAATTATTCCTCGGCGGACGTTGGTGCGAGCCACACCCTGCGACGCCGGACAGGAGCTTGAGCCATGAAGATTCGTTCTCGCCGTCTGGTGTCGATCGTCGCGTCGGGTGCGTTGTTGTCGAGTAGCGCGCTAGTGCTGCATGCCGAACCCGGTGACGCGATCGCTCCGAATGTTCCTGTCGTCGCCGCAGCCACCTTACTGCCCGACGACGCCGACGAGCACATCGAAATCATCCAAGAGCGCTATCCGAACGCCGCGATCAAAGTCGAGCGCAGCGTGACGCGCGACACCGAAGGCAACTACGTCAACCATGGACCGTGGGCCTTCTGGGATGAGTCGGGCCACCTGGTTACCAAGGGCGTGTACCGCGCCAACCTGCGTCACGGCCAGTGGGCCCGCCTGTTCAAGGCCAACGAAGGCAACATGTTTGCCGGACCGCAATTCAAGGGCTTCGACGCGCCGTTCGTCTCCGAGGCGATGTTCGAAGACGGCCAGCTCAACGGGCCCTGGACGATCACCGACAGCAAAGATCGCGTGATCTGCGAAATGGAATTCAAGCACGACGTGCAAGACGCCGCCATGATCTGGTACTACCCGACCGGTCAAAAGGCCCAGGAAGTCACCTTCCGCGATGGCAAGATCGAAGGCGACCTCGTCGAGTACGCCGCCGACGGCAAGGTGACGCGGAAAGACACGTACTTGGGCGGCCGCAAGCTGGGCAAGGAAGTCGAAACGTACTCGCCGGGCGTGAAGAAGTCGGAGCGTGCGTACCTGTACGCCATGCCGACAACGGTCTACAGCTTTGCCGACGGCACGGTGCGATCGATTCCCGCGCCCAAGGACAAGCAAAAGATGGCCCATGGTCTTTCGACCTGGTGGTACAAGAACGGCCAAAAGCAGCTCGAAGGCGAGTACGACCAGGACATGCCAGTCGGCAAGTTCACTTGGTGGCACTCGAACGGCCAAAAGCAAACCGAAGGCTCGTTCATCGCAGGGATGCAGTCGGGCCGCTGGGTCTGGTGGCACCCGAACGGTCAGAAGCAATCGGAAGGCGATTACACCGAGAACAACCGCATCGGCAAGTGGTACGAGTGGAAGGCCGACGGCAAGATTGTCTCGATCGAAGACTTCACCAATGCCAAGGCAACGGAAGAAGTCGTCTCGACTTCGCCGACTCCGCCGAAGGAGCCGATCGACGCTTCGGCCGCTCGCCAGGCGAAGCAGCCCAGCCGTCGTCGCTAGAATTGTCCTCGTGATCGCCACCGGAGACTACGCCACCATGAACCGCCGCGGCTGGTTGCTCGTTGCACTTGCCGCGCTTGGCCAAGGTGGCGCGGTCTTCGGCCAAACATCCTCGCAGCCGGTCACGGTGGCCAACCGGCCGCCGATCGTCAGTGCCGTCCGACTGCGGCTGCCGGGAGCTTCGGCTGTGGCCGATCCTCCCGCGCCGAAGGACGATCATCCCTCCGACAAGCCGGCCGCGCCGGACGAAGCGCCCGTGCCGGTTTCGGTTCCTGCGAGTGACGAGCCGGCCGCCGCCGCGCCCGACGACAAAGCGCTGATCGCCTGGACGTCGTGGAGCAATGGCCGGCCGATCGTGCGCGGCGCCGATCGCAACGGCGTGAAGCAGGGAGTCTGGACTCGCTGGTTCCACGCGGGCGAAGGGGCAATGTTCGACGACGGCAACTACGCCGGCTTCGAGCGGCCGTTCGTCAGCGCAGTGAACTTTGACAACGGCCTGCCGAACGGCCCGTGCACGATCCTCGACCGGCACGGAAACAAGTTGGCCGAGTTCACGCTCGTCGCCGGAACACTTGAGGGCCCGGCGGCGTGGTACTACTCCGACGGCCAGCCCCGCCGAGAAGTCACGTTCCACGAAGGTTTACTGACGGGGGATTGCCGCGATTGGAACGAGAACCACGAGCTGGTTTTCCACGAGGTGTACGAGCGCGGCCGCGTGCTGGGGCATCGCGTCGAGCGTTACAAGGACGGCCGAACCCTTGCTGAAGGCGATGTGTATCAGCCGGGCAATGTGGTGCATGCCGAATTCGACTGGCTGGCGGGCGATTGGCAAACGGAGTTCGTCATCAGCGTGCCGTCCGACCAACGCACGGGGCAATGGAAGTGGCTGTTGCCCAACGGGCTGACGAAGCTCGAAGGAACGTTCCGCGATGGCCTGCCGTCGGGCAAGTTCACCTGGTATACAACCAACTCGCAAAAGCTGCGCGAGGGAACTTACCTCGACGGCGCGGCAACGGGCGTCTGGGCCACCTGGCACCCGAACGGGCAGAAAGAGGCCGAAGGCGAACTCGTCGACGGCCAGCCCAGCGGCGTGTGGATGGGTTGGGACACCCAGGGGCGCGTCCATCCGCGCGTGCCCGAAGCCGCGATGACGCCGCCGGCACTGCCCGAATAGACCGCCGTGCGCCTGCCTGCGCAGTCGCGTTCTATTCGGCTGCAATCTTCTTGACTCATTTCTTGAGCCGCTATAGGTTCGGTGGACCGGCGAACTCTCATATCTTCTTCTCTTCTTGCCGACGGGGGCACCATGCGCAACATGCTGTTTGCTGCGGGCGGCCGTGGACTTGGACAACTGGTTAGCTGGTTGATTCGAGTCGTGATTTACGATATCTGCATTACGACAATCTCCGACGTCTTCGGCGTGCCTCGACTGGTCGCCTTGTTCATTTTCTTGGGCCTGCTTGCGGCGGTGTCGTTTGGCGCGTACGTGTTTAAGCAGAAGTACTCGTCGGGATTGGAAAGCGAATAGCCGAGCGATCGATTGGCTTAGCCACGAAGTGGCCGGCGGGTGTACCTGCCGAGTTGGTATGCACGGGCTGAGCAACCTTCCTCTATTGTCGCGTTGATGCATGGACTACGAGGTCCAACACGGCCCCGTGTTTACGGTCGTCGAGTTTAAATTCAACGAAGCAGAAGAGGTCGTTGCTCAGCCCAATAGCATGATCTCGATGACGCCCGGTATTCAGATTTCGGCCTCGATCGGCTCGCCGCGGTCGGGCATGCGATGGGTGTCAGGGTTCAAAAGCCTGCTCGGGGGCGAGTCGTTCTTTCGTGCCGTGTTTCGCGCCAAACGCGATGAGCAGGCGCTGCTATTGGCGCCGGACAACTACGGCCAGATTCTGCCGCTTCCGATCACCGATGCCGAGAGCTTGTATCTGAGCCGTGGCGCGTATCTCGCGCATTTCGGCGATTGCAAACTCGAAATCAAGTACGGCGGCCTCAAAGGCGTGATGGCCAAGACCGGGCTGTTTTTGCTGCGAGTCTCGGGCTCGGGCATGCTGTTCTGCCAGACGTACGGCGCAATCGTCCACCGTATGCTGGCTGAGGACGAGCAGTTTTTGATCGACAACCGATATGTCGTCGCCTTTTCTGACTCGATTACGTACGAGCTGGTGAAGTCGAGCGAACGCATCCGCGATTCGTTGATGTCGGGCGAAGGCTTTATCAATCGCTTTACCGGTCCCGGACAACTCATCTATCAGACGCGCGCCAAGCCAGCCGCAAATTTTTTGGGCACGCTCCTCAGCGCCGTCACCTGACCATGCCAGGGACCAACGACGTTCCCCAGCGATCGCAGCTTCTGCGGCAATTGAAGCGGGCCAATCAGCTCGCCGGACCTTGGGTTGCCGCCCAGATCGCGATCATCGTCGTGATTGGCTGGTGCATCGATTGGGGCCAGGTCGTCGCCTCGCCATTGATTTCCGCGATCGCGGTGACGGTGATCGTGGGGCCGCAGATGATGAGCATCCTGCGGCAATACGCCCTGCAAAAAAAAGAAATCGGCGACTTGAAAGAGCAAACGCGTTACGGGGAATTCGACAAGCACCGCTTGCGGCAATTAGTCGATAACACGCTCGTTCGATTGGGGCTTCCGCTGCCGGGTCCGCCGGTCTACATCACTGCCGACAAGTCGTTGAATGCCGGCGCACTGCATCTGGGTATGGGCGGTTTCTTCCGTGCGCTCAATGGCGTGTATTTGAACCGGCAAGTGCTGCATCGCCTTAATCCCGAAGAACTGCAGGATATTGTCGGGCACGAGCTGGGGCACTTTTACCGCTACTACCTGCTGAACCAGCGCTTTCAAGGCGTAACGATGGTCGTGGGCGCTTTTGCCGGCGTGCTGGTGGCGCAATGGTTAGGCATGTCCGACGCGCTCAGCATGTTGGCGCTGTCGATCAGCGGCTCGGCATGCTGGTACGTCACCGGCTGGTTGCATGCACGGAATATTCAGGCGATTGAATTTCTTTGCGACGATTTCGGTGCCCAAGTGCACGGCGTCGTCGTGTCGATCAACGGTCTGCTGAAGATCGGCGCCGACAGCGAGCTGCAGATCGCCATTCATCAGCAGGAGCTACTGAACCGCAAATACTCGAACCTGAGCGCCCACGACATCGTCGAAGCGATCGAAAGCGCCACCCCTTATGGCCACACCTCGCGCGCAGAACTCGAGCAGGCGGTGAACGATTCACTCAAGCAACGCTCGCGCGATCGGCAAAAGCTGTCGCTGGGGGCGTTTTTGAAGTTCGCCTGGCAAGGCGACGGCGATGACGAAGTGCAGCAGGAAATGCGCAAGGTCCAAGCGTTGCGGTCGTTGCCGCGGATCGATTGGGAAGCGTTGCTCGCCCGCGACGGCCGAGTAGCACTGGATGAGGCCAAGATCGAAGAACTCGTCGCGATGCTCGAAGCGAATCCCAACCACCTGCTGTTTCATCTTCCGGAAGAGATCGGGCTGGGCGGCGGCACCCATCCCGCACTGCGGCAGCGAATTCTGTATTTATGGAACAATCGCGAGCAATTGCCAAATTCGCGGACGACAGTCAGGCCGGCGTTCGCCCCCTGAGCGGCCGCGCGGTATTATGCGTCCCACATTCATCGGCGATCATCTATAGGGGAGGCGCGTATGGTCGGCATCAATCCGCTCGAAGTGCTGACGGTCATCCTGGTTGCCTTTGCGGGAGTTGGCACGCCCATGCTCGGCGTGCCGCTGCCGCCCGATGAAGGACTGCTCTCGGCCACGCCCGAGAAGTGCCTCGCCTATTTCGCCTATGCTGGTGCCGGCAAGCCCGAGAAGCACAGCCACAATCAGTTCGAGCAGATGGTGGCCGAGGATGAAATCCAAGGTTTCCTTGCCGAGCTCATGCGACTGGCCGACGAAGGCATTCGCCGCATCCCGGCCACGACCGACGACCAGCGCAACCTGGCCCGCGTGTTGCCGCTTGTTGGCAAGACATTCCTGCTTCAGCCCAGCATCGCGTACGTTAGCCAGGTGGTCGTTCCGCCCGACGAGCCGAGCGCGATTGGCGGGATCGTATTGAATGCCGGCGACGAATTCGACGCCGTCAAACGCGCGTTCGAAGCACTCGAGGACATCTATTGTCGCAACGCTCCCGGCATGCCGCTGCCCGAGCTATCGACCGTCGACGGCATCGAGCTGCACCGGCTTCCCGCTCCGCCCCAAGCGCCACCCTTGCAATGGGGCGCCAAGCAGCCGTACATCTTCTTGGGCGTCGGCGACGGCGAAGCGGCGGCAATCATCAGCCGCCTGAAAGCGCGTGCAGGTACGCCCCTGTGGCTGAAAAACCTGTCGGCCGATATCGGCATCAAGCGTCCCAGCGCGTTGATGTACGCAAATGTCGCCGCCATCTGGGACCTGTGCGAGCCCTTCGTGCAAATTGCCGCTCAGCAGCGGGGGAGCCGCGAAGCCGAACGTGTGCTCAAAGCGGTCGAAGTGCTCGGGCTGGACCAGCTGGACCGCCTGGCGATGATGTCGGGGCTCGACGAGACAGCGTGCGTTTCTAAGCTGCTCATTGGCTATGCGTCGGGCGCCTTAACGGGGGCCGACTCCTCGAGCATCAATGCGCTCGGCAGGGGAGATTTTAAGTCGATTCCGGCCGACGTGCCGTTTGCGTGGGTGACGCGCTTCGACGCCGCCGCCATGTTTCGCCGGGCGATGAACGCGATCGAGCAAGTCGATGCCGACCTGGCCCAACAAATGGCCGGGGTCCTGTCGCTGGCGAATATGCAGCTCGGTTTCAGCGTCGAGGACGACCTGCTCAAAGGTCTCGGCGATACCTGGTCGCTGTACAACTCATCGCACGAAGGGGGCCTGCTGTTCACCGGCCTGTGCGCCACCGTCAAGGTGCGCGATCGCGCCAAGGTCGCCAAGGTGATCGATCAGTCGTTAAAGTTGCTGAAGGCTGCGGCGACCGGCGACCGTGATCGGCCGGCGTTCAGCGTTCGCACGACCGAGGTCGGTTCGAAAACCATCTCGTATGTGCAGGTCGCAGCCCCATCGCCGGTCGCGCCGGCGTGGTGCCTGGCCGACGACACATTGATTGTCGCCTTGTCGCCGACCATGGTTCGTGCCCATCTGACGCGTGATTCCGGCGCCAAAACATTGGCTGATGTTGCGATGATCGGAGAGAAACTCGCCTCGCGCGATGTGATGAGCTTGTCGTACTCGAATCCGCAGGTGACATTAGGAGTGCTGTACTCGTACGCTCAATATCTGGCCACGGCGGGCGCCGGAGCGATCGAGCAATACACCGACATCAAAGTCGACATTGCGAAATTTCCGTCGTTCATGAGCATCATGCGGCACCTGCAGCCGACCGTGAGCCTAACCCGCGCGACCAAAGCCGGTGTGCTGTTCGAGACCTATTCGACCAGCTCGCTGGGCGGCGGCATGGGCGTTCCAGCAATCGGCTTTGCGGCCGGGCTGGTTCTGCCGGCCGTTGAGCGCGCCCGCGCGCAGGCGCGCGAAATGGTGCGCCGCAACGAAGAACGCCAGCGCGAGCTGGAGCGTCAATTGCAAGACTTGAACAAGTAGTGCAAACAACACGAGCTCAACGAAATCGGGGGCCTTACGGCCCCCGCTCGTTTCTATTCCTCGTCGGTCCGCAGCTTCGCCAGCGTGGTGTAGTCCTCGAGCGTCGAGGTGTCGCCGGTCGATTCTTTGCCCGCGGCGATGTCGCGCAACAGGCGGCGCATGATCTTGCCGCTACGGGTCTTGGGCAACGCGCCGGTAAAACGCACGTCGTCGGGCTGGGCCAGGGCGCCAATCTCCTTGCGCACGTGCGCCTTCAACTCCTTCTTGAGCGCTTCGGTCGGATGGCCGTTCTTGAGCGTCACGAACACCGCCACTGCTTCGCCCTTCAGATCGTCGGGGCGGCCCACCGCGGCGGCCTCGGCCACGGCTGGGTGGCTGACCAGGGCGCTTTCGATTTCGATCGTGCTCAGGCGGTGCCCCGACACGTTCAGCACGTCGTCGATACGCCCCATGATCCAGTAGTAGCCGTCGTCGTCTTTGCGGGCGTTGTCGCCGGCCAGGTACTTGTGCGGCACCTTGCTCCAGTAGGTTTCCTTGTACCGCTCGTCGTCGCCCCAAATGCCGCGCAGCATGCCGGGCCACGGCTTCTCGATTACCAGCCAGCCGCCCACTCCCGTCGGCACAGGCTTGTCCTTCTCCGTGACGATATTCGGCACGATCCCCGGTAACGGCTTGGTGCAACTGCCCGGTTTCGTGGCAATCGCTCCCGGCAGCGGGCTCATCATGATGCCCCCCGTCTCGGTCTGCCACCACGTATCGACGATCGGGCAGCGCTCGCCGCCGATCTTGCGGTGGTACCACATCCACGCTTCGGGATTGATCCCTTCGCCCACGGTGCCCAGCAGGCGCAGGCTGCTCAGGTCGTGCTTGTCGACCCAGTGATCGCCCCACTTAATGAACGCGCGAATTGCAGTGGGCGCGGTGTAGAAGATCGTAACGCGGTACTTTTCGATAATCTGCCAGAAGCGGTCTTCTTCGGGCCAGTTGGGCGCTCCTTCGTACATCACGACCGTCGCTCCGGCGGCCAGCGGGCCGTACACGATATAGCTGTGCCCGGTGATCCAGCCGCAGTCGGCCGTACACCAGTAGATGTCATCCTCGCGGAGGTCAAAAACCCACTCGGTCGTCTTCTTGGCGTACAAATTGTAGCCGGCCGTGGTGTGCTTGATCCCCTTCGGTTTGCCGGTTGAACCGCTGGTGTAGAGGATGAACAACGGCGCTTCGCTGTCCATCGGCGTGGCGTCGCAATCGGCCGGCGCTTCGTGCATCAAGTCGTGCCACCAGTGATCGCGGCCTTCTTGCATGTGCACGTCCACCTCGGCACGGTGCACCACGATGCAATGCTCGACCGTGGGGCTCTTGGCTAGTGCCGTATCGACGTTCTGCTTGAGCGGCAACAAGCTGCCGCGCCGCCAGCCGGCGTCGGCCGTGATGACCATCTTCGCCTTGGCGTCGTTGTTGCGGTCGGCAATCGCCTCGGCCGAAAAGCCGCCGAAAATCACCGAATGCACGGCGCCGATTCGAGCACAGGCCAGCATCGCGATCGCCAGCTCGGGAATCATCGGCATATAAATGCTCACCACATCGCCTGGCTTGATCCCGAGCTTCTTCAGCACGCCGGCAAAGCGGCACACCTCGCGGTGGAGCATTTGGTAGGTCAGCACGCGGGTGTCGCCCGGCTCGCCTTCCCAGATGATGGCCGCCTTGTTCTGGCGCGCGGTGCCCAGGTGCTTGTCCAAACAGTTGTACGAGGCATTCGTCTTGCCGCCGACAAACCACTTGGCAAAGGGCTCGTTCCACTCGAGCACTTTTTTGAACGGCGTGAACCAATGCAGCTCGTCGGCCAGCTTGCCCCAAAAGGCCTCGATATCGCCGGCCGCTTCGTTCCACAGTTTCTCGTAAGCTTCGAGCGATCCGATGCGGGCCTGCGCGGCACATTCCTTGGGCGGCGGGAAAAGCCGCGTTTCTTGCATGACGTTGACGATCTGGCCGGCGGCGTGCTCGGTCATCGAAGCTCCTCGAAAGATGTGGACGCGCGACTTAAGGTTAAGTGGCCGTTATGAAGCGTCGAATATACCACGTCGCGCCAGCACCTTTCCACGGATCAGGCAAGGAGTTGCTGCGCGGATGAACGGGCACGGATTCTGTTGCCTCGGACGTGCCGCATGGCGTTGTGATTGGTACAATGAATGCCGACGATCGCAGGCCGGGGGACCCGCGAGCACGAGGCTGGCCACCATCCGCATGACAAGCCCTTGGTTTAATGCGACGGTCGTTGTCTTTTGGATCACAACCATGGGATGGCTGGTGCACCAGAAGGTGCTTCCGGCGCTCGTGGTGGGCGACCCTCCTTCGTATCGCACCCTGGCCGGCGACGCTGCCGAGGATTTGCGCCCTGTCGGCTGGCGGATATCGTTGAACGACCGCCGCTTGGGATGGGCCATTAGCCGCGCCCAAAAGTTCGAGAAAGGTGGCAACGAGTTCCGTACCCGCGTGCGACTGTCGGGCGTGCCGTTGGCCGCCATGACTCCGCACTGGGTCAGCAGCTTTCTGCGGTTTGTACAGCGTGCCGGCGAGCTGCCCGATCTGCGCTTGGAAGTCGATGCCACGGCGACGCTCGATGTCGATCCGCTCGGCCGGCTCGTGGGCCTGAATTCGCTGGCCACTCTGGGCTACGCCTCGCCCAAGCGCCCGAGCCTCATCGAAACGTTCAATATCCGCATGGATGGCGAAGTGGCCGACAATCATTTAAAGCTGACAGTGAAATCGGGCGAGCTGTCGTACACGACGAACACCTATCTTTCGGTCGATTCGTTAGTCGGCGACGCGCTGAGTCCACAGTCGCGATTGCCGAACCTGAAGCTGGGGCAGAAATGGACGGTGCCGGTCTACAGCCCGTTCCGACCGCCGTCGAGCCCGATGGAAATTCTGACGGCCGAAGTCGTGCGCCGCGAACAGATTCACTGGGACGAAAAGGCGGTGAGCACGTTGGTCGTCGAGTTCACCAGTGATGCCGGCGGCGAACTCAGCGGCAGCCACGCGCCGCGCGGCCGCGCTTGGGTGGCAATCGATGGTCGCGTGCTGCGCCAGGAAGTGAGCTTCGGCGCGAGCCGCTTAGGGTTCGAACGCGTCGCCGTTGCGCCGCCGGCTGATCGCCGCCGCGGCAAACCGACCGACGTCACGCTGCTGCGTCCCTGGTGGGGTGTTGACGGCATCGGTCAAAAGCCGCTCACGCCGCCGCGCTACCCCGGACAGCTCGATTCCGACGCACCCTCCGATGACGTGCAGGTCGACGCACCGACGGAAAACAACTAGTTTTGGGGAATCGCCGCTTTCGTATGATCGAATTGCAGTCGGTATCGCGGTCGTTTGGGCAGAAGCTGGCAGTCGCCAACCTCACGTTGACGGTTCCACGCGGCGAACTGTTCGCCCTGTTGGGCGCCAACGGGGCCGGCAAGACGACCACGATCAAAATGATGATCGGCCTGCTCCGCCCCACCTCGGGTATCGTGCGGATGTGTGGCCACGACATGGCGACCGACAGCCGCGCCGCCTGCCAACTACTCGGCTACGTGCCCGATGAGCCGTACCTGTACGACAAACTTTCGGGACGCGAATTCTTGCACTTCATCGCGGGCATGTATGGATTGGCGGCGGTCGAGGCGCAGCGGCGCACCGCGGCGGCGATCGAGCAATTCGATTTAAGCGCATTCGTCGATGAGTTGTGCGAGACTTACTCGCACGGGATGAAACAACGGATGGTGTTCGCCGCCGCCTTGTTGCACGACCCTGAGGTGCTGGTGATCGACGAGCCGATGGTCGGGCTCGACCCGCGCAGTGCACGGATCGTCAAGGATTTGTTGCGTGCGAAGGCGCACGAGGGGATGACAATCTTCATGTCGACACACTCGTTGGCCGTGGCTGAGGAAATTGCCGACCGCATCGGCATCTTCGTGCATGGTCGGCTCCGCTGCCTGGGGACGCTCGAGGACATGAAGCGCGAGCTGGCGACCAGCGACGTGTCGTTAGAACAGTTGTTTTTGGATGTCACATCGGACGAAGGAATCACCACCCAGGCACAACGACTCACAGAAGAGGCCGGAAATGCACGCGAATGAACGCTTAGCGCGCCTGTCGTCGCGTGATTTCCGGTCATTCGCGTCGATTTCCGGCGGATTCCGCCCGCTGCGCCGGGTCTGTGTGCCTCGGTGGTGCTTTGGATGAGCACAAGCGACGCAACGCTGTACCGCGCCCGACTGACGACGATCGCCGAAGAGGCGACGGTGTTTCACCGTCTGCGCCGACAGACGGTGCGCAACCTCTGTGCGCAAACCCTGGGCCAGTCGCGGCTGCGCGTGGCGATGGTTGTGTCGCTGACCGCCTTGCTGTGGGTGGTGCTGTTTTTTTTGTTTACCGACGCATTCCGGTTCATCAGCTCTTCGCTCGAAGACACGCTGACCCGCAACGAAACCATCCGCGGGTTGATGAGCTTGTTCTTCGCCTCGTTGACGGTGATGCTCGCGTTTTCGACCGGCATTCTGGCATACGGCAACTTGTACAACTCGGAGGAAGTGCGGTTCCTGCTCACCACGCCCACCCGCGACGAACGCGTGTTTTTGCACAAGTTCGAAGAGACGATCTTTCTCAGCACCTGGGCGTTTCTGCTGTTGGGCAGCCCCGTGCTCTTGGCCTACGGTCTGGCCGAAGGCGCCGGCTGGTGGTACTTCGCGGCGCTGGTGCCGTACACGATTGCATTTGCATACATTCCCGGCTGCCTGGGTGCGATCGCCTGCATGCTCGTCGTGCGCTATTTGCCCACCCGGCAGGTAAAGCTGGCGGGCATCATTGCGTTGTCGGCGCTCGCCTTGGCGGCGGCGATTCTATGGCCGTCGCTGCTCGGTTTCGATCACGCCTGGTTGACCGCCGGTTGGTTCGAGGAGGCGCTCGCACGTGTGCGATTTACGGAATACCGTCTGTTGCCGAATTGGTGGTTGAGCTCGGGCTTGCTCGAGGCCGCCCATGGAACTTCGGCAACCGGCGCGGGTCGTCAGGCGCTCGGCGAATGCCTGCTGTTCCTGGCCTTGCTCACGTCGAACGCCCTGTTTCTGCACCTGATCACCGTTTGGTGCGCGGGGCGGATTTACCGGTCGGGATATGCACTGCTGCATGCCGATCGCTCGCCCGATCGACGCATCGCCGCACGTAGTGCCAACCGCTGGTTGGCCACCGGCAATCGGCTGGTTCCCGAGCCGCTGCGGCTGCTAGTGCTCAAAGACCTGAAGCTATTCCGCCGCGATCCGGTGCAATGGTCTCAGTTCATGCTTTTTTTGGCCATTCTGATTCTGTACTTCTTCAGCACGCGCAAGCTCAGCTTCGATGTGGAGTATGCCGCCTGGGTAAACATGATCAGCTTCTTGAACCTGGCGATCATCGGGCTGATTCTCTCGACCTTCACCACCCGGTTTATTTTCCCGCTGATTAGCATCGAAGGGCGCAGATTCTGGGTGCTTGGTCTGTTGCCGATCAAGCGCGATACGATCTTGTGGAGCAAATTCCTGTTCGCGGTGATCGGCTCGTGGATCCCTTGCTCGGCCTTGGCGGCGCTAAGCGATTTCATGCTCGGCGTGACGTTCGACCTCGTCGCGGTGCACCTGCTGGTGTGTGCGCTGCTGTGTCTTGGATTGTCCGGAATTGCGGTGGGGCTGGGGGCCAAGTTCCCGAATTTTCGGCATGAATCGCCCGCACGCATTGCCGCCGGGTTCGGCGGAACGCTTACGCTGATCATCAGCACCAGCTATATCATGGTGATTGTGTTGCTGGCGGCGGTGCCGTGCCATTTTTTCTCGGCGCTCTCCGGCACTGCTGCCGCAGCCGACCTTTTCGGTTCGGCCGACCTGCAAACCTGGTGGGTGATCGCGCTGGCCGCGAGTTTTGCGGTGGCGGCGTTGGCCACCGCGTTGCCGCTTTGGCTGGGCCTGCGCGCGTTCCGCCGCATAGAATTCTGATCGCCCCATGCAACCGATACTCGCACAATCCTCTGAGCAGCTCGAAGCCTGGCTCGCCGCGCGCGGTCTGCCCAAGTATCGTGCCGCGCAAATTCGTCACTGGCTGTTCGAGAAGCGAGCCTCCGCGTTCGACGCCATGACCGACCTACCGCAGGCGCTGCGGCACGCGCTCGCGGACGATTTTGTGATCGATACTGCGACCATCGCCGCTCACAAGCATGCGGGAGACGGTACCGAAAAACTACTGCTGGCGTGGCCCGACGGACATCGAATTGAATGCGTGCTGATTCGCGAGGGCACGCGGCGCACGGTTTGTATCAGCACGCAAGTCGGCTGCGCCATGGGATGCGTGTTCTGCGCCAGCGGACTCGACGGTGTGGCCCGCAATCTCACGACGGCCGAAATCCTCGAGCAGATGCTCCGCCTCGCGCGACTGCTGCCGGCCGACGAGCGGATTAGCAACATTGTCGTGATGGGCATGGGCGAGCCGCTGGCCAACTTGAGCAACTTGCTGCCAGCTCTCGACGTCGCCTGTGACCCTAAGGGGTTGGGGATCAGCCATCGTCGCATCACGGTTTCGACCGTCGGCCTGCCCGAGGCCATCGATCGACTGGCGGCCGACAAGCATTACTATCACCTGGCAGTTTCCCTGCACGCGCCCAACGACGACCTGCGCAACCGCCTGGTGCCGGTGAACGCCAAGATCGGCATCGACGCGGTGGTCGCCGCTGCGGATCGGTATTTCGAGGCTTCCGGACGCCGGCTGACGTTTGAATACGTGCTGCTCGGCGGGCTGAACGACCGCGCCGAACATGCCGAGCAACTGGCCCGATTGTTGGCCGGACGTGCCGCGCTGTTGAACGTGATTCCGTACAACCCCGTGGCCGGCTTGCCCTACAAAACACCGTCGCACGCCGATCAGCAGCGATTCCTGGGCATTTTGCGAGCGCACGGGATCAACGTGCAGGTGCGGACCCGCAAAGGCGACAAGATCGATGCCGCTTGTGGGCAGTTGCGGCGCTCGATTCCACAAAACATCGTGGAACCGACGCTGCCGGCCGGGGTTTAATTGTTGGTTTCGCCCGCGACGGTATTTTGTGGCGCCGAGCAGGCGCGGCGACCAGGTTCCGCCGGCTAAACGAAGATGCGATCGGGGATTTCCAGTTGGCTGTTGGCGAATCGTCGAGCGTGAATTACGAGCTGCGCGATCCTGACGTGCGGCTGATGCTCGAGGTGCGCGACGACAACGCCGCCGCGTTCGAGGAGCTCGTGCTTCGGTATCAGAACCGTCTGGTTACCGTGTTCACGCACCTGATGGGCGAGGCCACGCAGGCCGAGGACCTGGCACAAGAGGTTTTCTTGCGCGTGTATCGCGCGCGTAAGGCGTATGTTCCCGGTTCGAAATTCTCCACGTGGCTGTTTACGATCGCCAACAACGTGGCCAGCAACGCCCGGCGAACGCAGGCCAGGCGGCGCGAAGTGCAGCCACCCGCCACGGCCGGCGGAACCACCAGCGCCAGCCTGTCGATCGACGAAGTGGCGATGGCTGCCAGCGGTCAAATGCCCGCCCGCCAGCTCGATAAAGCCGAGATGCGCGACGTTATCCAGCAGGCGCTCGTCACGCTGAACGATCGACAACGCCTGGCGTTGCTGCTGAACAAATTCGAAGACATGAGCTACGCCGACATTGCAACGACGATGGATCTTTCACCTCAGGCGGTGAAGTCGTTGTTGTCGCGGGCACGAGTGCAGTTACGCGAAGTGCTCGAACCGTATTTGCAACAGGGAAAGCGGCCCAAGACCGATCGGCCATGAACGCGTCGACCTCGCCCAGTGAAACCGAACTGCTCGAGCAGCTCTCCGCCTACCTCGATGGCGAGCTCGATCCGCAGGCTGCGCAGCAGGTAGAGCAACTGCTCGCGGCAGATGCCCGGGCGCGCGACGTATTGCAGCAGCTCGAACAAGCCTCCGCCGTGCTCGACGATCTGCCGCGCCGCGATGTGCAACCGTCGTTCACCACCACGACGATCTCGATGATCGCCCTATCCGAGGCCGACGTGCTGGCGCAGCAAGGCCCGGCCGGGCGGCGAGGCGCGTGGGCTCGTTGGCTGCTGCGAACGGGTGGACTGGTGGTCGCATTGGCCACCGGGT
>DASZPI010000485.1:0-4042 GCA_035550355.1 Pirellulales bacterium | reverse complement strand
GGTCGTGCTGGTGGATGAATGCGACAAGGCGCTCGCTGGCGTGGCTTCGAGTGGTCAAACCGACAGCGGCGTGTCGGCCAGGTTGTTCGGCGCGTTGCTTTCGTGGCTGAACGATCACACGAGCGACGTGTTCGTTGTGATGACTTGCGACGACATCAGCAAGTTGCCCCCGGAGTTCTCACGTGCCGAACGCTTTGACGGTGTGTTCTTCGTCGAGCTGTCGGACGTAACGCAGCGGCGGGCGATCTGGAAAATTTGGACGGAGAAGTACGAGCTGGATCCGAACCAGCCCAAGCCAGTCGATGCCGACTGGACAGGCGCGGAGATCAAGGCGTGCTGTCGGCTGGCGGCGCTGCTGGATGTGTCGCTGGTTGAAGCGGGCAAGAACGTCGTGCCGGTAGCTCGCACGGCCGCCGAATCGATCCAGCGGCTGCGCACGTGGGCCAGCGGTCGGTGCCTGAGTGCGGATCAGCCGGGCCTCTACTCGTGCAGCACGGTCCCGGCGCACAAGCCGGGGCGCAAGGTCAGCCGTGATCCGTCCCAGAACTGATCAATCGAAAATCCAATTGTAATGCGCGCCGGTCGATGTGACCGACGTGAGTCAACAAACCGCGTCGATTTGGCTATCGTCGTGACCCCTCCGGGACTTATCGCAGCACGAGAACGGCTTCTTCACACTCCGGAAATCGGTCGTTGGCGGGCGAGAGACGCACTCGCTCGATTACGAAGCCGCACTTCTGGAGAACTCTGAGCGACGCTCCGTTGCTGGTAGCGGCGGCGGCGACGAGCGGACGTTTGTTAACTTCTTGCAACAAAAGGTGGAGTGCTTCGCTGGCAATTCCCATTCCCCAATACGCCCGGTCCATCCAGTACCCAACGTGATCTTGGCCGTCCATCGGAAAGCAGGAAATGGTTCCCACCAACTCCTCGCCGACTAGAACCACCCTGGCGGTGATTGCTGGATCGGCCCGCACCTTCGCGCAATGCGAGTCGAATGCTTCACGGGTGCGAGGGATTGTAACCGCCAAGTGGTTCGACTCCGGGTCGAGCTGCAGGTCGTATATGCGGGGCAAGTCGTCCGGCTGAACCGGACGCAGCCAAATACATTTGTCGGCGATCATATTTAGCATGCCCATGGGAGTACCCGCGCTTCGCCTCATGTTGCCCGCACGGGCAATACGCGCCGCCGCAATACCCTGACACCAACTAGGCTAAGCGTTTTCGCCGCTTGGGTCGACATCACCGCGGACCTATGGACCGCGACAAGCTAAGCCGCCTCGGTAGCGACACACAACGGTCCGAATTGAACGCGGGCGATGTGACCGACGCAATTGGGATAGCCGTGTACGCTCGTCTCGTCTCACTGCGCGGGGCGGTTCGCCGGTAGAGGGCACAGTTTGGTCAAAGATGTCTACAACTGAGAAAGGAGCCTCCATCGCTGCTAGAATTCGAGTCCAATTGCGCCGTTTCGTGCCGCTGCCGAGAGGGGGATTGCGAAGCCATGTACGCATTGCCATATCGGCTTGCCAGATTGCTCGCGTTGTCAACGTTCTTGCTCGTCGCTGGGTTTTCCGTTTCAGCGCATGCTGAAGATCGTCCGAACGTGTTGTTCATCGCCGTCGATGACATGCGGAGCGAGCTGGGATGTTACGGCGCGACGCACGTCCATTCGCCGAATCTTGATCGGCTAGCGGCTTCCGGAGTGTTGTTTACGCAGGCGTATTGTCAGCAAGCCGTCTGCAATCCTTCGCGAGTTTCGCTGCTCACCGGGTTGCGACCCGACACGACGAGGGTCTGGCACCTCGACACCGAAATGCGGACGGTGTTGCCGGACGTCGTCACGCTCCCACAGTATTTTCGCCAGCACGGTTATCGGGCCGTGGCTTATGGGAAGATCTTTCACAATCCGTTTCCAGATGCTCCGTCTTGGGACGAGCCGACGCACAATACCGAAGGGGTCGTCGATTATTCGCCGGCCAACGTAGCCCGGCTAGCGGAGTTCAAGCGAAAGATGGCAGCCGCTGGAAAAACAAAGGCGGCTGTGCAACGGATGCGCGGCCCCGCGATGGAGATCCAAGACCAACCCGATGACAACAATGCCGACGGCAAGCGAACGTCTGATGCGCTCGCCAAGCTGCGGACGTTGGCCGCCGATGAAGCGCCGTTCTTTCTCGCGGTCGGCTACATTCGTCCGCACCTGCCGTTCATCACGCCCGAACAATATTGGAAGCTCTACGACCGCCGAACGCTCCCCCTGGCGAAGAACGCATATCTGCCGCGGGGAGCGCCGACCGTTGCCTTCGGCGATCGCTCGTTGGGCGGCTTCTATGAATTGCGCGATTACCTGGATTACGCCGACGCGCCGTCGCCGCTGGAGCAGTCGCTCACCGAATCGCAACAACGGGACCTTCGTCACGGCTATTATGCGTCAGTGTCGTTCATTGATGCACAGATCGGACGACTGCTCGATGGCTTGGAGAAACTGAGGCTCGATCGGAACACGATCGTGGTACTGTGGAGCGACCATGGCTGGAAACTTGGCGAACATAACGGCTGGTGCAAGCAAACGAATTACGAAATCGATACCCGTGCGCCGTTGATGATCCGCGCTCCCGGCGCCAGGGCGAACGGTCGGCCGTGTCATGCCCTCGTCGAATTCGTCGACGTCTACCCGACGCTGTGCGAATTAGCGGGATTGCCGATACCCCGAGCGCTTGCCGGTCGGAGCTTGACGCCCTTGCTGGCCGATGCGGGTTCAAGCGTGAAAGACGCGGCGTTCAGCCAGTTCCTGCGACGCCATGAAGGCCGCGATTATATGGGCTATGCGATGCGCACGCGGCGCTACCGCTACATCGAATGGCTCGACGCCATGACCGGGAAGCTTGTCGTGCGGGAACTCTACGATCACACGGTCGATCCCGACGAAAACGAAAACCGGGCCGAAGGGTCCGCCGTGGTAACCGAACTGCATGATCAAATGTGGCGCGAACTACCGGCGCCACCGGTTCCTTTTCCGTTTGTAAAATCGGCGGACAGGCGTTGACTTGTTCGTCCACGGCGGAGTTTCGCGCTCTCGTCGCCGTGTCAGACCTAGTAGGCTTCAGTCTGACGTACGTCGGGACGACACTTCGAAACGATGTGACCGAGGCAGGATCGCAACCGATTATGGATTAGCTGAAACCGTTGCAGAAACGAAAGCGTCGGCCGTTTGCAAGTGCTATTTTCCTACTACACACTGCTTGCGACCGGTCGTGAACATTTTTGCGACACGCCGCCGTGCTGGCGAGTTCAGTGATCGGGGAGGAAGGTGAGACCTGTGACCCCTTCTCTGCATCGGCGCGACGTGCTTCGCCTGAGTGCCTCGGCGGTCGCCGCGCCTCTTTTTGGTTCGACACTAGGCGCCTTCGAGCCGCAAAACCGAAAAGCCGACGTGGTGGTGATTGGCGCCGGCGTGTCGGGGCTCGCCGCAGCCCGAGAGCTAACCGCCAAGAAGCTCGATTGCATCGTGCTCGAGGCGCGTAATCGCATCGGAGGGCGCGTCTGGAGCGATCGCGCCTGGGGCGCAACGCTCGACCTGGGCGCTTCCTGGATTCACGGCATTCGCGGCAACCCGATTTACGAACTCGCGCAACAATACAGCATCCAGACGTTTCCCACTCGCAGCGATGCACACTGGCTGTATCGCGAAGGCGCGCACGAGTATGAGGACGACGAACAAGAAGTCACTGAGTCGCGCGTCAAGAAGCTGCTGGCCGATGCTCGGGCGGGTCGAAAGAATGCGATCGCGGACGGCCGCCCCGACGTTTCACTTCAAGAGGCGATCGAGCGCGTGATGGGCGATCGTCGGTATACTCCGCTCCAGCGACAGGAGATCGATTTTCAGATCAGCAGCCTGATCGAACAGGAGTACGCCGCCGACTCGGAAGAGCTGTCGAACAATTACTACGATCACGGCGAGGACTTCCCGGGCAGCGATGTGCTGTTTCCACAAGGCTACATACAGATTGTTCGCCGCTTGGCCGAGGGATTGACTATCAAGCTA
>DASZPI010000484.1:0-2027 GCA_035550355.1 Pirellulales bacterium | reverse complement strand
ATTGGTAGTCGAGTCGCTGCGAACGGCGCCGAACTATCTAGCATATTTCAATCAGCTCATTGGCGACCATCGAACCGCCTATCGGCATTTGGTTGGCAGTTCGTTGGATTGGGGACAGGACCTGCCCGGGCTCAGCGCTTGGCTACGCGAACACGACCTGGACAACACCGCGCATGAGAACGCGAGCGCCGAATCTTCCGAGGATGAACCAGACGCCAAATCTCGACCCAAAGTGTTCTTTTCCTATTACGGCAGTGCGTTGCCCGAGCACTACGGCATCGACGCCGCGCGGCTGCCAGGTTTTCCGGATTTTGCCGAGCCGCGGATTCCGGAGCCTTTGGACGAAGGTGTGTACTGCGTCAGCGCCACCATGTTGGCCAATTTGTACTCCAGTTTTCCAGGGAGTTGGACCCGCAAATACGAAACGGTCTATCAACAACTCGTCAACAACCTGCGAGTATTCGACAGTACCGCGGGCAACCTCGAGGCTCGGAAGAGTCTGATCGCTCAGACCGGCGATCATTTTTGGTTGCAGATATTCCGGCAATACGAACAGGCGCGCATGGCGCGGCTGTGCAGCTATCTGCGCCAACGCGAGCCGAACGCTGAAATCAATTATTCGATCCTCATCTATCGCTTGAACGACGAACAACTCAGCCGCGCATTGCATGAACGCCCTGTTGAACTGATCGGAGACGGGCCGACAACCCCATGAACCGGGATCGCCAAACTGTTTCCGATCACTGCTGCGCACCGGCCTGAACGCCGCCGGCGCTGAATTTATCGTGGCAATGCGATCCCGGATGCTCAAGCGCGGCGCGGCTGATCGCTACCACGCTGGCGCTAGGTCGCCGGCTCGCTTGCGTGTCCACGGCCTGATGATGTTCGTCACTTCGGTGCAGCCGTTGGCGGCGGAGGAAGCGGCAGGCTCGACTGCGGCGATCCGTTTGCCGTCAGCGTCGTGAAATATTCCCGTAGCAATTCGTGCGTCGCCTGGAACTCAGGTCGCTCGGCAAGCAATCGGTAATCGGGCGTCGCAGCGATGCGATCGAATCGATCGAGGGCGGCACGCAAATCATCGACCCGCGGCGTTCCGATTCCACTCATCACCTCGTTGGGCAATCGCAGATACTGCTGCCACGTGCTGTCCAACACGGCGTTGAGCGTTGTGGCATTGTGAGCCAATGCTCGCCGGAGGGTGTCGCCGGTTGGGTTCGGCGAACCGGCGCTCGATGCGCTGGCTTGCGCGATGGTGCCGGAAAACACATTCACATCTTGCAACAGTTGTATGGCCGAAGCGGGAACGTGCAACGGCGGCTGCATCGGCGCTACGCCGTAATAATAGGCGTAGGCGCCCGGATCGACCTCGATGGCCGAGCCGTCGAGCGCTACGCCCGCAAAGATTCCTCGGCTGCGCGACCATGACAGGATCTCGGCCTGCAAACGCGCGTCGGTGCCGGCCTCAGCGCTGCGGCCGACAGGACCCGCGGCGATCGAGGCATCGGTGCCGATCGTAAACTTGCCCGACAGCAATCGCTGCGCGCCGCGAGCATTGCGAAAAACGAGCACGACATCGGTCGACTGAATGCCCGCCTGCCAGCCAACGCTGCCGCCGGTAAGCGTAACGAATTGGGGCAGGCACCATTGCCCTTCCTGATCGCGCACGAGCACGACTCCGCGACCACGCCGTATGCCGCCAATGAACCCGATTTTCACGACGCCGGGCACGATGACCAACCCTTGTGCATCGTTGAGCAGGCTGGCGGGAATGCGTTTTGCCGGCACCGCCATGATCTCGTGAAGCACCTGATCGGCGCTGCGCACGGTCTCTTCCGGATCGCCGGCCCGGCTCGGCTGCGCCGAGCAGAGAACAACACTGCTGGCTGCTAAAAAAGCAAACAACGCGCGCATCATCGAACTCCGTTTCGGGATGAACCATCCGCCCCGCAGGCACCGGATGCTGTGGGTTTGACGCGCTCTTTATAGCCGATTTCCAGAAAAGCGGCGAGCGCGTGCTACCCGTGGGT
>DASZPI010000483.1:0-5231 GCA_035550355.1 Pirellulales bacterium | reverse complement strand
CCAGCTCGCGAGCGCTTTCGATAATCGCGCTCCGCTCTTCGTCCGACAGTTGGCTGAAGCGCGTCCCCCGGTTCACCCGCTCCTCGTTGGAAGCAACGAACCGATCGACCGAGCTTTGCAAAAAGCCGACGCGCTTGCGGCCGTCGAACAGGAATCGCCGGCCAACCAGCCCCTGCTGGCGCCACCGCGACACGGTCTTGGTCGAAACCTTGTACAGCTTGCTGAGCTGCTCGACGGTGAGCACGCGCTCGCCGGCGGCCTCGGCCGGCACATCGGCCGCTGCCGAGACATCCTCGACAAACAGCCGCAGATCGTGCGCAGCCTCTTCACCGGTCAGCTTGACGCTGGCAAACGACTCGGGCCGGTAGTCGGTGACCCGATAGCAAATGAACTCGTAGGTGTAGTTTCGCTTCGGATCGAGCTCGCCAATCAGCCGTTCGGCGCGGTTGACCTGCTCGATCTTCTTATCGCGGGGCGCGAAACGAACCTGCTGGTCGCGCAACTGCCGCAGAACGGGCGTTTGATAATCGGTATGCATGTCTGGAACTCCCTCCCTACCCTCCAGCGAACGGCTAGTTAACCGCTGGCCGAATGGTCCCGCCGACACTCCGTTGGGCGTGTTTTCGGGCTCGTCCCGCTCAGGTTCGACCCGAATTTACCTGACAGCGTCCTCGAAGCAATCCGACGGAATGAAAATCTAGCAAGATGATGAGATAACTGTCCTACGGCAAATCCACGGAATGGTTCACGTCCCGACCGAAGTTTTCCCCTTGTTCACCGAGTCGAGGGATTGTCATTCCCGTCCCCCTCCCCTAGTGCATGCGGCATACCATCTAGACCCGCGAACCGGTTAAAAGGTTTGCGCGGAATCTTTGATTCAACTCCTACGGCTTGCCTGACCGATTCTGCCGTCCAGTGACCCGAGTGCGCGCCCGCCGCACGCCGGTACCCGTTTTTCTGCCCTCAGGCCCCCTCGCCGCGAGCATTGCTCCATGTCAAAGATAGTTTCCGCCCAAGCACTTATCTTTGCCTTTTTGTGTCTCGAAGCCCGGGCGGCCGAAACGGCGGACCTGCGTCCAACGGTCGAGGTCGGCTCGACCGTTTGTGTCGACGCCCTGCTCGAAGTCGGCGGCTCGCTCAAGGCTGGCAACGACGGCAAGCAGCGTCTGCTGCCGCTGACCGTCGCCGGCAAAATCCGCTACACCGAGCGCTTTATTGCTACACCCCCCGAATTGGTGTCGCTGCGACGATACGACCTGGCCGAGGCCACGATCAAGGTCGACGGCAAAACCGAACGCCAACTGCTACGCGACGATCGGCAGATCGTGGCGGCTCGCCAACGCGACGACCAGGCCGAGCTTTTCTCGCCTGCCGGTTCGCTGAAGCGCGAAGAGCTCGAACTGCTCGACCTGCCTGCCAACTCGCTGCTGGTGAACCGACTGCTGCCGGATCGCATGGTCGGCGTGGGCGACAAGTGGCAGCACTCCGACGATCTGCTGGCGGCACTGCTGGGGATCGACGCCGTCAGCCAATCGTCGGTCGAGAGCAGGCTGGCCGAGCTGGACGGCACCACGGCACGCATCGAACTGTCGGGGCACGTCGAGGGGGCCGTCGGCGGCGTGACGACGAGCATGGACATCAAGGGGGCGTACCGTTTCAACCGCTCCGAATCGCGGATCACGACCTTGTCGTTGGTGATCGATGAGAATCGCTCGGTCGGGCATGCCAACCCCGGGGCCGATGTGGCGGCGCGCCTGACGCTATCGATCACCCCATGCCAGAAGCTGGCCGAGCTGGAAGATGCCGCACTCGAACGTGCCGCGCTCGAGCCCGATCCGGCGGTCGAGCAGTTGGAGTACATCAGCGGCGACGGGCAGGTGGCATTTCTTTACGACCGGCGCTGGCACACCATGCAACAATCGTCCGACACGATCACGCTGCGGCTCGTCGATCGCGGCGACCTGGTGGCCCAGTGCAACTTCACGCAGTTGCCGACCTCGTCGCAGCGGCCGACCTTGGCCAAGTTTCAGGACGACATTCGCCGCAGCCTCGACAAAAGCTTCCGGCAGTTCGTGCATGCCTCGGAGCGCACCGCGACCGATGGCACGCGCTACTTCAAGGTGGTGGTCGACGGAGTGGTCGCCGATTTGCCGATCCAATGGAACTACTACCACGTGGCGGCGCCCGGTGGTCAGCAGGCTGCCTGTGCCTTCACGTTCGAGGAACAACTCGCCAGCCGGCTGGGCGACCTCGATCGGCGCTTGATCGAGTCGATGCACTTCGCCGATGCGAAGCTGAACGCCGAACGTCCCGCCGAACGCCGGTAGGCGGGTGCGGGACAGCGAACGGAGCTTGAACTGCGTCGGTGGCGCGGGCCTAATGAACGGCGATGATCCGTCGCACCTACATCGCCGCCGAGGGCGCCGAGCGCTGGCTGCTCGTCCCGCAAATCGACCATGCGCATCTCGCCGCGCAGATTGCGCGCGCCTGGGGAGCCGAGCCGTTCGACGCGCCTTGGCCGGCCGATGAGCTGCTCGCGGCGGTCGAGCACCACGACGACGGTTGGGCCGAGTGGGACGCGCATCCGGGCGTCGACCCCAACGGCGGTCGGCCGCGCGACTTCACCGAGATGCGGATCGCCGACTCGGTTGCGATTTGGCAGCGGTCGATCGACGTTGCCGCGGCGATTGGCCCGCTGGCCGCCTGGGTGGTGAGCGGACATTTTACCGCCCTGCTGCGGCGCACAAACGCCTGGCAGCCGACCTCGGCCGCGGCGTCGGCCGAGGCCGACACGTTTCTCGGCCGGCAGGACGCGCAGCGTGCCCACTGGCTGGCCGAATGGCAGACCGCCGACCCGCTGCGCCACACCGTCGCCGCTGCCGAGCGAGCGCTCGAGTTCTTGCAGTTTTTCGACGCGCTGAGCCTGTGGCTGTGCTGTGGCCGGCAGCGCGATTACCGCAGCGCCGCCCCCGGCGGCCCGGCGCTCGAGGGGCGCCAAGCGACGGACCCCCAGCGCTCGCTCGATCTCACGGTCCGAATTCAGCCCTGGCCGCTGAAGGTCTCGCATTTGCGGCTCGAAACCCGGGCGCGGTCGGTGGCCGCGCAAGGCTACGCCCACGCCGAAGCGTTAGCACAATCGGCGAGCGAATTGTTAGGGTTGTGTTGGCAGTTGCAGGCCAACAAATGACGGGCGCGCCCCGCGCTCGGCGCTGGACTGGCGCGGTTGCGGGTGCGAAAATGCCAACCCTGCCAGCGAGCGGCAGACGTTCAATTCGTCGCGCCAACAAACTGCCGAACGGGTTGCGCACGATGCGATTGCACAGGATGGCCATGGCCCAGAACAGCAAATGGATCGAGCCCGCGTCGCCCGACGAGCCCGCTTCGGAAGTGGCGCGTCGCGCGATCAAGCAGCGTCTGCTGCGCGTGCACGAAAGTCTGCGCGAGGCGATCGACACGCCGCACGGCGATCCTGAAGTGGTGCACCAACTGCGCGTGTCGACGCGCCGGGCCGCCGCGACGCTCGACAGTTTTCGCGCGCTGCTCGATCAAGAGCGCAGCGCCTGGATCGACCGCCGCCTGAAGCGCGTGCGCAAAGCCACGAACGACGCGCGCGATTACGACGTGCTGGTCGGGCGGCTGAAATCGCGCGCCGCCGACGACCGTCAATGGGAGCCGCTGCTCGATCAGCTCAAGTCGCTGCGCCGCGAAGCGTATCGGCCATTGATCGAGCAATGCGATCGCCTCGAGCATCGCCATTTCAATCGCAAGCTCAAACGGCTGGTGCGCAGCGTGGCGTGGTGCGACGACTGCGAACCGGAACCGTCGTTCGGCCGCTGGGCGGTCGAGCAGGTGCGGGCGGCGACGGCGCCGTTTTTCGAGGCCGCCGCGGGGCCGTTCGACGATTTCGGACAACTGCACGCGTTTCGCATCCTGGGCAAGCGCCTGCGCTATGCGATGGAAGTGTTCGTGACCGCGTTCGAACGCCGATTTCGCGACGAGCTGTATCCGCTGATCGAATCGCTGCAAGAGAAGCTCGGCGAGATCAACGACCATGCCACCGCGCTGGGGCGCGTCGAACAATGGTTGCTCGATTGGGACGACGCGAAGCTGACCAGGCCGCTGGGCGCGCTGCTGGATGAAGAACGGCAGAAGCTGCGCGATTGCCGCGCGGGGTTCGATGCCTGGTGGAGCGCGGAGCGCGCCGACGAGTGGCGGCGGCGGTTCGAAGAAGTGCTCGCGCACTCGAAGTTCGAGCGCGTGGCATAGGCCATCGCGCCTGCTGCGAACCTGCGCACGATCAAATCCGCCCGTTGCCCAAGGCGCGCACAAAGCGGCCGCCGCTTTCGTACCATCCTTGCCGCGTGAATCGGCACCAGTTCACATCGACCAGGAACCGCAGGCCGACGCCCTGCCCGTTGTCGACCGACACCACGATCCAGCGGAACGGCAGCGGGTCGGGATGGTAAAACCCCAGCCCCGATTCCGAGATGTGCTTGCCCACCGCCGTGACGTACGCGCCGACGGTTTCCAGCGTTTCGCCGTCGACCGGCAGCAGCGTCAATAATCGTGGAAACGGATAGCGCTGGTCGCGGCGGCGCTCGACCAGGGCATGCGGGTATATGCCGGCCAGCAATGCCCACACCTGGGCACGCGCCTCTTCGTTGATCGGCGCAGCGACATCGAGCGCGCCCACCACGCAGGCGCTCACGGCAGTGGTCATGGGAGAACTGCTCTTGAAGGCGGCGAAGCGATCTCATGCTGCGTGCCAGAATGCACGCCGGGCCGAACGACCCAAAGATTATCTACGTCGAAAACCCGCGCCGGTCAAATGCGGGGGAATTCCCGAGCCTTACCCAAGCCGCGAAGCTTCACGGGGCCGGGATGCGGTTCATCGTGTAGTACGCCGCCGCGTGCAACAGCGGCCGCCCCGCGGCCGACCGCAGCCCGTCGAGATGTAGCTCGTGCACGTGCCCGCGCTGCAAGCCGTCCACGTACAGCCGCACCGCTCGACCGTCGTCGCTGACCACGGCCTTGGTGATCGTCGGGCTCGTGCGATCGACCTCCGGGCTGCCGTACGTCTTGTGATAGATGTACGTGTAGGTCTCCAGGTCGTAGGCATCGACATCGGCGGCCGTCTTCGGATCGACCGGCTCGGTGAGCCGCAGCTCGAAGCCATCGTGCCGGGCGCGCAGGGTTTGCACCTCGAACGGTGTCTTGCCGGTCCACACCAG
>DASZPI010000482.1:0-6860 GCA_035550355.1 Pirellulales bacterium | reverse complement strand
GGGGCTGGGGAGCTTGCCCGGCGGCGGCGCCGAGATTCTCGTCGACCGCGTGCGCGCGATCCTCACGCGCGGCAAGGTGATGACCGACGACTGGCTCAATGTCTGCCGCGTATGGCATGAGCTGGGCGGCCGCGGCAGTGCGACGATGATGTTCGGCCACGTCGAAACACTTCCCGAGCGGATCGAACACTTGGAACGATTACGCCAGTTGCAGGACGAGACGGGCGGTTTTACCGCGTTTATCTGTTGGAGCTTTCAGCCCGAAAATACCGAGCTCGCCCATCTGCCGCGTGCCGGAGGGTTCGAGTACCTAAAGACGCAAGCGGTGGCCCGGCTGTACCTGGACAATGTGCCGAATATTCAGTCGAGCTGGGTCACCCAGGGGCTGAAGATCGGCCAATTGGCGCTGTTGTACGGGGCCAACGACATGGGCAGCCTGATGATCGAAGAGAACGTTGTCGCCAGTGCCGGCACGGTGCACCATCTGACGCTCGAACAAATTCGCGGCGCGATTCGCGAGGCAGGATTTATCCCACGCCAGCGTAACGTTTTCTACGAGCTGATCGACGCGGAACCGACGGCATCGGTCGCCGCGGCGTGCTAAGATTCCAGGCTGGACGAAAGTTCCGCTTCGCCGCGAACGGGGCAAGCGACGGCGCCGGCTGAACTTGCCTCGGGATTTTCTCGCTACTTTGCACTGCATCCATGATTGAAGTTCGGCAACTTGCGAAGGCCTATGCCGACCTGCGCCGCGGCCGCTTCGTGGCGCTGGCGGGCATCAGCTTTCAGGCTCGGCAAGGACAGATTTACGGCCTGCTCGGCCCCAACGGCGCCGGCAAAACCACCGCCCTGCGCATCCTGAGCACCGTGCTGCGGCCGACCAGCGGCACCGCCATGGTTAACGGCTACGACGTGATCTGCCAGCCCACGCTGGTCCGCCAGCAGCTCGGGTTCATGTCGGCCAACACCGGCGTGTACGACCGCATGACCGCCTGGGAAATGGTCGAATACTTCGGCCGACTGTATGGCCTGACCGGCGACCGGCTGAGCGAACGGATGGAAGCGTTGTTCGATCGTTTGCAGATGAACGACATTCGCGACGTGCTGGGCGCCAAGATGTCGACCGGCATGAAGCAGAAGGTTTCGATCGCTCGCGCCTTGGTGCACGATCCGCCGGTGTTGATTTTCGACGAAGCGACCTCGGGGCTCGACGTGCTCGTGGCGCGGGCGCTGCTAAAAACCGTCGCCGAGCTGCGCGACCAGGGCAAGTGCATTGTGTTCTCGACGCACATCATGCGCGAGGCCGAAAAACTGTGCGATCGCGTGGCGATCATGCACCGCGGCCATATCCTGGCCGAGGGAACGGTCGAGCAACTTTGCGACATGCACCAGGAACACGATCTGGAAGAGCTGTTCTTCCATTTGATCTCGCAGCACGACGCCACGCGCGAGCTTGCCGTGGCCGGAGGTGAGGCGAGATGAACTGGACGAACGTCAAGCTGATTTTCTTCCGCGAAGTGCGCGATCAGTTGCGCGATCGGCGCACGCTGTTCATGATCGCCGTGCTGCCGCTGGTGCTCTACCCGCTGCTGGGCATGAGCATGTTCCAGGTATCGCAGTTCGTGCGCGAGCAGCCGACCCGCGTGCTGATCGTGGGTCACGAGGCGCTGCCCGACAACCCGCGCTTGATCGATGGCGACCATTTTGCCTCGGCGTGGGTCACCGATCCGCACGCCTCGTCGCTGTTGCAACTGGTGCTCAGCGACGAAACGTACCCGCCTGGCGCCGGCGCACTGGCCAGCGCCCAGGCCGAAGCGCGCCGCTGGGTCGAAGCCGGAAAATACGAAGCGATCATTTGGGTGCCGGCCGATTTCGGCGAGCGCCTGACCGCGTTCCGCGAGCATCTGCGCCGCAGCGTGGCCGAGGGCAAAACCAACGAATCGTCGATCAACGACCCGACGATTCCCAGCCCGGTGGTGTTCTACAGCACGGCCAAAGAAAAGTCGGCCTTGGCCTATTTACGGGTCGAGCAAGTGCTCGATCGCTGGAGCCAGGCGATCGCCGGTCAAAACCTCGCGACGACCCGCACGCCCCCCTCGGCAGTCAAGCCGTTTGTGGTCGCCGATCACGACGTCGCCGGCATCCGCCAGCGGCAAGCGGCCACGTGGAGCAAGATTCTGCCGTTCATGTTGCTGATCTGGGCGCTCACCGGGGCGTTCTACCCGGCAATCGATCTTTGCGCCGGCGAGAAAGAACGCGGCACGCTCGAGACGCTGCTCAGCAGTCCGGCCGAGCGTGGCGAGATCGTCTGGGGCAAGTTGCTGACCGTGATGGCCTTCAGCATGGCCACCGCGATCTTGAACCTGTTCAGCCTGGGCATCACCGGGGCGATCGTGGTCAGCCATTTTCCCGATGTCGGCTTTCCGCCGCCGCTGGCGCCGGTGTGGCTGCTGTTGGCGCTGGTGCCGATGGCCGCCTTGTTCAGCTCGTTGTGCCTGGCCCTTGCTGCCTTGGCGCGCAGCACCAAGGAAGGGCAGTATTATTTGATGCCGCTGTTGTTGATCATCATGCCGTTGATGATCTTGCCGATGGCCCCGGGCGTTGAACTTTCGCTCGGCAATAGCTTGATCCCGGTGACTGGCGTGGTGCTGCTGCTGCGCAACATGCTGGAAGGCAACTACTGGCAGGCGATTCCGTTCATGGCCCCGGTCGTGTGCGTGACGCTGGCCTGCTGCTTGCTGGCGGTTCGCTGGGCCGGCGAGCAATTCAATAGCGAAGCGGTGCTGTTCCGCGAAGGCGAACGGCTGGATGTGGGCCTATGGCTGCGCCGGCTGATGCGCGACCGCGAAGACACGCCGTCGTCGACCGCTGCCGTGTTCTGCGGCGTGTTGATCCTGATGGTCAACTTCTTCATGAGCTTCGCGATCGGCGACATGGGGGCGATGGCCAACCCCGTGCTATTGGCGCTCGTCACGCAGTTGGTGGTGATCGCGACTCCTGCGCTCTTGATGACCATCATGCTCACCCGCAGCCCACGCGAAACGCTGCTGATGCGCCTGCCCCCCTGGGGCGCCGTTCCGATGGCGGCGCTGTTGGCCGTCTGCGTGCATCCGGTGGTCAACGGCATCAACGTGATCGTGCAGTACCTGTATCCGGTCAGCGAACCGCTGCAACAAGCGCTCACCCAGTTGGTGCAGAACGCGCCGAGCAAAACGCATTTGATCCTGGCGGTGGCCCTGGCGCCGGCGATTTGCGAAGAGCTCGCCTTCCGCGGCTTCATTCTGTCGGGCTTCCGGCACTTGGGGCACAAGTGGCGGGCGATCGTGTTCAGCAGCATCTTCTTCGGCATCACGCACGGCATTTTCCAGCAGTCGATCGTGGCGACGATCGTCGGCGTCGTGATCGGATACCTTGCCGTGCAGTCGGGCAGCCTGTTCCCGGGCATGGTGTATCACTTCGTGCACAACGCGCTGGCGCTGTTGTCGGTCGAGCTGCTGGGGACCACCGACACGCCGACAACCAACTGGCTGCGCTCGAGCGGGACCGACGGGTTCACGTTCAGCATTCCCGCGATTGCGATCGGCGCGATCGGCGCGGCAACCATTTTAGTGTGGTTTAGCCGGCTGCCGTACCGCGCCAGCGCCGAAGAGGCCCTGCAACAGGCGATCGAACGGCCCCAAGCTTCGGTTGCATAAAACGCGCCGGGCCGCGGCCCCGGTGGCCGAAGCGTCAAGGCCCGATCCGACGAGCCTCGACGCGTTGACCTGTATCGAGCCGGCGGCCACACCGGCTCAAGCAAGCGACGGCTTCTCAAGTGCCGCCACGCAGCATCCACAGAATGATCAGCACCGGGATCGGCACGCCGAGCAACCAAAGAATGATCCAACCGGCTTTTCCCGACCGATCGAAGCGAAAGCGATTCCACGACATGGCTGCGACTCCGAGTTGAGGTGTTAGGTAGCCCGATGCTCCCTTTCGCAACTCGCGTGCCGCAGCGCGGCAGCAGGACCACGCAAACGCGCAACCCTACATGGTGGTCGCTTCGGCCGCAGCGATGATCCGCTGCGCGGCAGTCGTGATCGGCTGCGCCTGCTGCAATGCCGATTCGTAAATCTGCTCGAAGGCCTGCTCTTCGGGCAGGTCCGAGCCGCGCGTCAGAATCGTCTTAGCGCGTTCCACAAGCCGGCGATTGCGCAAGGCCTGCCGGACACTTGGCGACTCGCGCAACAAGGCGCCGAACTCTTCCCACAATCGCGTGACGCGCACGATCTTCGCTTCGAGCAGTTCGCGCGAAATCGGCTTGACCAGAAACTCGACCACCTGCTCGGCAACTGCCGCGCTCCACGCCTCGGGATTGTAGAACCCCGAGACCAGGATCACCGGCAGCGGGTGCTCGGCGTAGATCGCGTGAATCGCTGCCACCCCTTCCATATCCGGCATTTTGATGTCGGTAATGGCCAGGTCGGGCTTGTGCTCGATGCAGCTTTTCACCAGGGCATCGCCGGTGGCGGCGACCGCGACCACGTCGTGCCCCATCTGGGGCAGCATCGTGGCGTACATATGCTGCACGGCTCGGTCGTCATCGGCGGCAACGATGCGCAATGGGCGGCTCATAGCGTTTTAGAAAACCGGCGCCCCTGCAAGAACTGCATGCCGACCGCTGAATAAAAGCATACGTGCGGAGACACGGTTTTTCCAGAGGCGGTGACGTTACGTTTGCGCCGGGACCGGCGAATGACGATCGTCTAAACCGATGGGCTTTTGAACAGTACCAAACCCAACGGGGGGAGGACGACGTTCAGCGACCAGGGCTTTCCGTAGCAACCAACGGGCGTGGCTTCGACCCCGCCCAGGTTGCCCTGACCGCTGCCGCCGTATTCGGGTGAGTCGCTGTTGAGCAACTCGCGCCAGAAGCCGCCGCTCGGAGCGCCGATGCGGTAGTTGTGCCGCGGCACCGGCGTGAAGTTGCACGCGGCGATGATCCATGCATCGGCCTTGCTGCGCCGACCGAACACCACAATGCTTTGCTCGACGTTGCCGGCATCGATCCACTCAAAGCCGGCGGGATCGAAATCCATTTCGAACAGCGCGGGCTCGTTGCGGTAGGTGCGATTCAAATCCTCGACCCAACGCTGCAAGCCGTGATGCGGCGCTTCGCCGGCCAGCGACCAATCCAGGCTGCGGTCGTGATCCCATTCGCGCCAGGGGCCGATCTCGCTTCCCATAAACAGCAGCTTCTTGCCAGGCTCGGCAAACATCAGTCCGTACAGCAGTCGCAGGTTGGCAAACTTCTGCCACGAGTCGCCGGGCATCTTCGCCAGCAGCGAACCTTTGCCGTGCACCACCTCGTCGTGCGACAGCGGTAGCTGAAAGTTCTCGTTGAACGCATACATCATGCGAAACGTCAGTTGCTGATGATGGTACTTGCGGTTGATCGGGTCTTCGCTCATGTAGGCGAGCGTGTCGTGCATCCAGCCCATGTCCCACTTCAGGCCAAACCCCAGGCCGCCCAGGTACGTGGGCCGCGAAACCATCGGCCAGGCGGTCGATTCCTCGGCAATGGTTTGAATGCCCGGCGCCTCCTGGTACATGTTCGTGTTGAGCTGGCGCAGGAACTCGATCGCGGCCAGGTTTTCGCGGCCGCCAAACTCGTTGGGCACCCATTGGCCCGGCTTGCGCGAATAGTCGAGGTACAACATCGACGCGACCGCATCGACGCGCAACCCGTCGGCGTGATACTTCTCCAACCAGAACCGGGCGCTCGACAGCAAGAAGCTGCGGACCTCGTTGCGACCGTAATTGAAAATGAAGCTGTTCCAATCGGGATGGATGCCTTGCTTCGGGTCGGCATGTTCGTACAGGTGCGTGCCGTCGAAGTACGACAGGCCGTGCGCATCGTTGGGAAAATGCGAAGGCACCCAGTCGAGAATCACCCCGAAGCCTGCCTGGTGCAGTTGATCGACCAGGAACATGAAGTCTTGCGGCGCACCGTAGCGAGCGGTCGGCGCGAAGTAGCCGGTGGTCTGGTATCCCCAGCTCCCGTAGAACGGGTGTTCCATCACCGGCAGAAACTCGACGTGCGTGAAGCCGAGCTTGCGGAGGTAATCGATCAGCCGCGGCGCGAGCTCACGGTAGCCGTAGAACGAACCATCGTCGCGCCGCTGCCACGAGCCGAGGTGCATCTCGTACACCGAGATCGGCGCGTCGAGCGCATTGCGGCGCGGACGCTCGGCCATCCACGCCTGATCGTTCCATTGGTAATCCAGCGACCAGACGATCGACGCCGTCTTTGGCGGTTCCTCATTGGTCGTGGCGAACGGATCGGCCTTGTCGATCGCGTAGTCGCCGTGCTGCGACTCGACACGGTACTTGTAAAAATGACCGTGGACGCAACCGGGAATGAACCCGCTCCAGATTCCGGAGTTGCCTTGCGGATGCAGGTCGTACTGGGCGGGCGGATCGTCGTACACATGCGCGGCCACGCGCCGCGCGTTGGGCGCCCAGACGGCAAAGTACGTCCCTTCCACACCCCGGTACGAGCCGCAGTGGGCGCCGAGCTTTTCGTACAACTTCTGGTGGGTGCCTTCGTTGAACCAGTAGAAGTCGTCGCGCGTCAGCAGCGTGGCATTCTCGGCAGTGCGCAGCGCAGGATCGAGCACCGGCATAAGGCTTTCAGAGCGTTGGATCATGGGGTTCCGCTTTCGGCCTTGGGCCGGTTGTTCTTGTCGCTGGCTTCGGGAGTTTTGGCGCACTGGGTCGCGTCGAGAATTTCCAACACGCCGCGCAGCGGCACGCCAACCCACTTGGGCCGATTGTTCAGCTCGTAGGTGATTTCGTACATCGCCTTGTCCAACACCATG
>DASZPI010000481.1:0-3372 GCA_035550355.1 Pirellulales bacterium | reverse complement strand
GTGCGTCCGAATTCGCCGCCCCACAGCACCAGCGTCTCGTCCAGCAGGCCGCGCTGCTTGAGGTCGGTCAGCAGGGCGCCGATTGCCTGATCGCATTGTCCGGCAAGGCGGGCGTGGTTCTCTTGCAAGTTGTCGTGGGAGTCCCAGGGCTGCCCCTCGCCATGCCACACCTGCACAAATCGCACGCCGCGCTCGACGAGCCGGCGGGCAATGAGAATCTGCCGGGCTTGCGTGCCCGGCCCGTACATGTCGAGCACGTGTTGCGGCTCACGCGACACGTCGAACGCCTCGGCCGCCTCGGCTTGCATGCGGTAGGCCAGCTCGAACGCGTGGATCCGCGCTTCGAGGTTCGGATCGTTCGGCCGCGCCTGGGAATGGCCGCGGTTGAACTCGGCCAGCAGGTCGAGCTCGGCGCGCTGGGCTTCGTGGCCGATCGAGTCGTTGCGGATGTTCTGCACCAGCTTGTCGACGGCCGTGTGGTTGGTGTCGATGTACGTACCCTGATAAACGCCGGGCAAAAATCCGGCCCGCCAGTTCTCGGTGCCCTTGATCGGGTAGCCTTTAGGGCACATGGCGACGTAGCCAGGCAGATTCTGGTTTTCGGTCCCCAACCCATACGTGACCCACGAACCCAGCGTGGGACGCGTAAGCCGGCCGTCGCCCGAGTTCATCAGCATCAGCGACGGCTCGTGGTTCGGCACGTCGGCGTGCATCGAGCGGATCACGGCGATGTCGTCGATGTGTGCGGCGGTCTTGGCAAACAGCTCGCTGACCTCGATCCCCGCGCGGCCATATTTCTGGAACTTGAATGGCGACGGCAGCGCGGCGCCGGTTTTGCGCTCGGTGCGCAGGTTGTTGGGGATCTCCTTGCCGGCATACTTCGCCAATGCAGGCTTCGGGTCGAACGTGTCGAGGTGGCTGGGACCGCCGTTCATGAACAGGTGGATGACGTGCTTGGCCTTGGCGGGGAACTGCGGCGGCCGGGCCTGCATGGGGTTGATCGAGCCCGGCGACGCCAGCGCGGTGGACAACCCCGACTCGCCCAGCAGCGACGCCAGGCCGAGCATTCCCATCCCCATGCCGGCCCGCGCGAGCAGCTCGCGACGGTTGAGGCCCTGGCCCGAGCAGCAATGGCGGCAATCGTGTGTCATGGTCGGAAAGTCGATCGTTGAGACTTGGAAATCGGAAACGGCGATGTACTCAATCCACGAACACAAACTCGTTGGTCAGCATCAACACATGCGCGAGCATCTGCCAGCCGTCGAGCGGTGGCGGTAGTGGACCGTGGAAATCGTCGCTCGCGCTCCAGCGGGCGATCTTCTCGCCGCCGACCGACTCGAGCAGCGGCGACCAGCCGTAGCTGTCGTACGAGTCGGCCCCTCGGCTGCCGACGACAAAATCGAGCGTCTCGCCGCGTTCGACTTCGATGCGATCGATCGTCGTCGGTGTCTTCTTGTGCTTGGCGCTCCAGGTCCGCAGCTGCCCCTGGCGGCTTGAAAAGACAAACGCTTCGACGCCGTCCCCCTGGTCGCTTGGGTGCTGCAAGGTACCAGACAATTTTAAGACCATATCGCTGGGCGCAGTCCAGCGCAGCACCGTAGCCAGGTTCTCTCGCCCCGGATGTCCCCCTTCGGCTCCAACATTCAGGTACGCCAGCTTCGCATCGGGCAGCTTGGCTCCCGGCTGCCACGCGGATTTGACGAAGTGCTTGAACGGCTGGAAGTCGGCGAGCCGTTTCTCCTTTGCATCGTAGCGGCCGTAGCCGTATTGCCAGGTCGGCGCTTCAGCCGCCGACGCGGGGCGCGCGACGAACGCCTCGGCCCGGGCGAGCTCATCGGCCGAGGGATCGCGCGCCAGCGTTGCGCGGAACAGCGCGCGAATCTTCCCCTCGGTTTCCTTCGTTGCCTGCACATCGGGGCGCTGCGCGACCGCGCGTGCCATCTCGAGCGCAAACGGCGAGTTCATCGCGAACAGCGCCTGCTGCGGCACCGTGGTGATCGGACGCAGATCGGCGCTCACATCGGGGCTCGGGAAGTCGAACGCCAGCAGCACGCCCGGCATGTCCTGCCGGTCGATCAGGCCATAAATCGTGCGGCGGGGCGTTGCGGGGGTGGCGGTCAGGCTGACCGGCCGACCGCCCATCTTGCGATCGATCTTTCCGGCCGCCGTGAGCATCGAGTCGCGCAGCGGTTCGAACTCCAGCCGTTGCCGGTTCATCCGCCACAGCCAGCGATTTTCGGGATCGATGGCCGAGCGCTGCGGGTCGTCGACGCTCGCCTGCTGGTAGGCGCTCGAAAGCAGAATCTTGCGGTGCAGGCTCTTGATCGACCAGCCCTCTTCCATGAAGGTCGCAGCGAGCCAGTCGAGCAACTCGGGATGCGTGGGCGGATCGCTGCGGGTGCCAAAGTCGCTGGGCGTGCTGACGATCGGCTTGCCGAAGTGATGCATCCACACGCGGTTGACAAGCACGCGGGCGGTCAAGGGGTTGTCGGCAGCGACGATCGCACGGGCCATTTCAAGTCGGCCGCTGCCTTGAGCAAACGGCTGGCGCTGCGGGCCGGCAATCACTTCCAGAAATTGCCGCGGTACTTTCTTGCCGCGCCGGCTGGGATTGCCGCGCACGAACACCGCGGGTTCGGTGGGCTTCGGCGCATCGTTGAGCACCATCGCCCGCGGCGGCGCGCCGGCCGACGTGACCTTCAGGGTCTCGATCTTCTTTTCCAGCCTGGTCTGCTCGTCGCGCGTTTTGCGATCGTACAGCGATTCGATCTCGACCCCCGCCAGGGTCGCCGGCGAATCGTTGCCGTACAGGACTTCGCGTAGTTGCTCGGCAGCGGCATCGTCGAGCTTCGCGGGAGCGGCGGCGTTTTTTTCCTTCGCCGCTGCCAGCGCGTCGTTCCACTGCTGCTGGACCGCATGGAACAAATCGTTGTAGGTCTTAATCACCTCGGGCATGCTCGTGGGCTTGGCAGCCACGAACGCCTGGCGCACATGCGGATTGATTGCTTTCTTCGGGTCCTTCGCCGTCCCGGCGGCGAGCTCGTCGAGAATCTTCTGCGCCCCGCTCGTGAAGCCGGCCTCATCGCTGGGCAGCGCCGAGTAGCGGTGCCAGAGCGAAAACACCGGGTCGAACAGCTTGGCATGCCGCGAAAGGTAGTCGCTCCAGCGGCGGGCGATTTGCGGCCGCGGCTCGCCGCGTTGGAACGAGAAGAAGATCGCGCTCAGGTCGTCGCCGTCGCGCTTGCGGCGCTCTTTCCAGACCAGCGTCAGATAATCGCCGACATGCGTGCGCAGTTCTTCCTGCAGCTCGAGCGATTCCTTGGCGCGGAACTCGGCGAGCCCCCGCTCGAGCTTGGCCAACTCCTGTTTGTA
>DASZPI010000480.1:0-2180 GCA_035550355.1 Pirellulales bacterium | reverse complement strand
GCGAAGATGAAAGGAAAAATGACCCAGCGGAATCGCCAGTCCCATGCCGCGGGCTTTGATATACGCCTCCTTCAGGGTCCAGTAGTCGAAGAACGCGTCGCGCTGCTGCTCGGCCGGTAGTCGCAGCAGGTCGTCGACTTCCGACGCAGAAAAAAACCGCCGCGCCAGATGAACGCCCCCCGTTCGCCGCGCGACGAACTCGACGTCCACGCCGATGTCGTTTTCCCAAGCGACCGCGCAGGCGGCGAAGCCGTCGGTGTGCGACAGGTTAAATCGCAGGGCGGTAGCAATTAGTCCGGGAGCGATTTCCGGGCGGCCGTACTCGTTGGCCTCGAACCACCATTGCTCGGGGCTCACGCTTGGCTCGTACCGCGACAGCGTCGTCCGCACCAGGGCACGACCGATCAGGAATTGCCGTTTGGCGCGATCGGCGCGATACCGTTCATAGCGCGATCGCTCGTCGTCATTCAGCAGGCGCTCGTAGCGCGCCAGCAGCGAGTCGGTGATCTGCGGGCCATCTTCAACGCACCAAACGGCGACTTCTTCGCGACCGAGCAACGTTTGCTTGCTGCCGCGCGATGGATCAGTCGGCAGAGACATAGCACATCATCGAATGATGGATGAGCGTCAGCTTCCCATCGGCCGGGGGCGCGGGACCGTCGAGATCGGGATAGATGTCGTTCGGGGTGGTCGCGCCGGTGTCGACGAACAATCGCCACGCGACCGACTTTGCCACCTGGGGAATTTGGAACTCGCGCGAATCGGGACCCGAGTGTAGCAGAATGAGCACGTGCCGCGGCGTTTGCCGAGCCGCATTCGGCCCGCGATAGGCGCCGAACATGCAAGTCAGGCTGTGATGATCCTCGCCCCAGGCCACCGCCCCGCCATCGGCGCCGTACCAGCTCACGTCGGGAATGCTGCTTCCCGGCGGCGTTTGGCCGGTGAGAAAGGTCGTTCGTCGCACGCTGGGTTGGTTTTTACGGAACTCGATCAGCGCCCGGCAGAACCGCAGCACGTCGGCATGCTTGTCAACCAGTTGCCAATCGAACCACGAGATCTCGTTGTCCTGGCAGTAGGCGTTGTTGTTGCCGCGCTGTGTGCGCCGGCATTCGTCGCCCGATAGGATCATCGGCACGCCCTGGCTGAGCAGCAGCGTCGCCAGCATGTTGCGCACTTGGCGCGAGCGCAGCTTCACGACCGCTTGCTTGCGCGTTGGTCCTTCGACGCCATAGTTGGCGCTGAGGTTGTTGTTGTCGCCATCGCGGTTCTGCTCGCCGTTGGCTTCGTTGTGCTTTTGCTCGTAGGTGACCAGGTCGTTGAGCGGAAAGCCGTCGTGCGAGGTAATGAAGTTGATGCTGTGATACGGTCGGCGGCCGCTGGGCTCGTACAAGTCGCTCGACCCCGCCAGGCGCGTCGCCAGCGCGCCCAGAGTGAAGTGATCGCCGCGCCAAAATCGGCGCACGTCGTCACGGTAGCGGCCGTTCCATTCGGCCCAGCGCAGGTTCGCGAAGCTGCCCACCTGGTAGGCTCCGGCGGCGTCCCACGCTTCGGCAATAATTTTCGTGTCCGAAAGCAGCGGGTCTTCGGCAATCTGCTCGATCATCGGCGTGTTGGGCATCAGCTCGCCGTCGCGATCGCGGCTGAGAATGCTCGCCAGATCGAAGCGGAAGCCGTCCACGTGGTAGTTCAGCACCCAATGTCGCAGGCACAAGAAGATCATCTCGCGCACGATCGGGTGGTTGCCGTTGACCGTGTTACCGCAACCCGAGTAGTTCTTGTAGCCCGCGCCGCCGTTGGCGAGCATGTAGTAAATGCTGTTCTCGAGTCCCTTGAAGGCGAACGTGGGCCCCAGCTCGTTGCCTTCGGCGGTGTGGTTGAACACCACGTCCAGAATGACCTCGATTCCCGCCTGGTGCAGGGCGCGGACCATCTGCTTGAACTCGAGCGTCTGGGCCCCGGGAACGCTGCTGGCCGCGTAGCCGCGGTGCGGCGAAAAGAACGCGATCGGATCGTAGCCCCAGTAGTTGGCGCGATCTTCCGTCCGGCCGCTCCAGTGGTTCGTTGGGAACTCGTGAACCGGCATCAGCTCGACTGCCGTCACGCCCAACGACCGCAGATACGGGATTTGCTCGATCACGCCCAAATACGTACCCGGCGATTCGACACCGCTGGTGCGCGAC
>DASZPI010000479.1:0-3086 GCA_035550355.1 Pirellulales bacterium | reverse complement strand
TACGCCTCGGCGTTCAAATCGGGCGAGCTAAGCTTGCCGGCGATTGGCTCGAGCGCGGCAACGGCTTCTTTGTGCTTCTTGTCCATCACCAACGCAATGCCGCGCCGCAGTTGCCACATCGCGGCGTCGGGCGAGTCGGCGAATTTTTTGAGCAATCGTTCGTAGGTCTTGTCGGCGTCGCGATAGTTGCCGCGGAGCAGATCGCTTTCGGCCGCAACGTATAGCACGCTCGGCAGCAATTCGCTCTCGGGGAACGCTTTGACGAACTTCTCGGCCTGGCTTTCGGCAGCCTTGTAATCGCCCACCGTCAGCGCGGTGTAGGCGGCCATGTAACGCGCTTGCGGCGCGAGCTCATCGCGCGGATGCTCGTCGGCGATCGTGGCGAAGGCGGCTAGCGCGTCGCGCTGGCGATCGGCCAGATCGAACAACGTATCGGCCCGATCGAGCTGCAATTGCACCGCCCAGGCGGTGGTGCCGGCCTGTTGTAGGAGCTGATCGACCAGCTCGAGCGCCGGCTGCGCGTATCCTTGCTTGAGCGCGCCGCGCACGCGCCAATGTCCGGCTTCGAAAAACGCGTCGCCATCGGCCGATGTGAGCTTCACCAGCAGCGTGCGTGCGTCGTCGTACTTGCCTTCGAGATATGCGCAGCGTCCGGCGCCTAGCCACGCCGCGGCGCGATACGGCGACTGGGCGAAGCGTTCGGGTACCGAGGCGTATAACTTGCGCGCCTCGGCGTACTTGCCCAACTCGAACAGGCAGGCTGCCTGGCGCATGACCGCGTGGTCGGCGAGCTCGAAACCAGGCGCCGCCGCTGCCTCGGCAAACAATTTCTCAGCTTGCTCAGGCTTGCCCAGGGCCAGCAGCATCTCGCCGCGACGCATCGTCACTTCCGGCGCAAAGCGATGCGTGGGGAACTGCTTCAGAAAACTGGCAAACGTCGCTTCGGCGGCCGCGTTCTGCCCCAGCTCGGCCTGCGTTACGCCGAGCGCGTAGCGCGCGTCGGCCACGAGCGGGTCGTCGGGAAACTGCTTGAGCAGTTGCTCGTAGAACGGCGCGGCCTCGGCCTTGCGCCCCTGGGCGTAGGCGGCTTCGCCTTGGTAGTACAACGCCTGTGCGGCGTAACGGGTGTTCGGGTACTTCTCGGCGAGCGTTGCGAGTGTTTTGCCCGCGCGGGCGAACATCGCGCCGTCGCCGGCCTGCCCCAGGTTGTATTCCGCCAGTCCCTTGTACAGATAGGTCGAAGGCAGCAGGTCGAGCTTCGACCCATCGGCCGCCTCGGCGACCAATGCGTCGGGCGCCAGCCGCGGTGCTTCGGCCAGCAATTTGTCGAACACCTCGAGCGCCGCGGGGAACTGCCGAGTTTTGAGCAGGCACAGCCCATAGTAGTGCCGCGCCCGCGCTGCCCGCGGGTCGTTGGCGGACGTGGCCAGGAAGTTTTTCCACTGCTCGGCGGCAAGCTCGAACTGTTCGCGATTCTGCAGTGCGACCGCCGTGGCGTATTGTCGCGTCGCCGCTTCGTTGGCCGCGCCTGCGGGCTGCTGCGCGACGGCCGAAGTCGTGGGGCGTGCAACGGCCGCGGCCAGCGCCATGCTCAACAGGCCGAACAGGCGGACTTTCGACAGGGTTGCGCAGGTCATCGTTTGCGCATGTCCTCTGGCTGAAGGGGCTTGAATCAAATCGCAAACATCGGTTGTACTCTAAATCGCCGCCGCTGCAAATTTGCGCGATTTGCGTGGAAGCCGAGCCGAATCGTCGACAGAATCGCGGCTCGATTCGTGCGCGCCGCTGCCGTTTGTTGGTCCGGGCGCGCCGATTGCTGCCGAGATGTGCACGTCCTATGATGGGACGCCTGCCCCTGGGCTGCAAGCGCGACCAGTCGGCAGGTGGCTTTTGTTTCACCAGCGATTCCGAGACGCCTCTTGGTTCATATTCCACTCTGGTACTGGTTTGCGTTCGGGGCCTTCGTGACGACGATGCTCGTCATCGACCTGAGCGTGATTCATCGCAGCTCGCGCAAACCGACCGCGAAGGAATCGGGACTGTGGACGCTGTTCTGGTGCGCTCTGGCGGTTGGCTTCAGCGTGTTGGTGTGGTGGATCTACACCTACTACAGCGAGGACCATGACCACGGCCTGCAGAAAGCGGGCGAATTCCTCAGCGGTTATGCGGTGGAATGGGCGTTGTCGATGGACAACGTGTTCGTGTTCGTCGTGATCTTCAATCACTTTCGCGTGCCGCCGAAGTTCCAATACCGCGTGCTGTTCTGGGGCATCTTGGGGGCGGTGTTTCTGCGTTTGGCGTTCGTGCTTGCCGGCGCCGCGTTGATCCACCGCTTTGAGTGGATCCTTTACGTGCTCGGCGCGTTCCTGGTGTACACCGGCGTGATGCTGGCCGTGAAGGATGAGGAGGTCGACCCTGAAAAGGGATTCGCCTTGCGGCTGTCTCGGCGGTTTCTGCCGGTCGCCTCGGGCGATCACACCGTGCATGGCGATCGATTTTTTGTGCGCGTCGACGGCCGCATGATGGCCACGCCGCTGTTCTTGGTGCTGGTGGTGATCAACATTACCGACGTGATTTTCGCCGTCGATAGCGTGCCGGCGATCTTCGGCATCACGAAAGATCCGTTCATCGTGTTCACGTCGAACGTGTTCGCGATCTTTGGCCTGCGCGCATTGTATTTCTTGCTGGCCGACTTCATGGGGATGTTCCATTACCTGAAGTACGGCTTGAGCCTGATCCTGATCTTTGTCGGCGTGAAGATGCTGGCAAAGCTGTTCCTCGATCACGACAACCTGCTGATTTCTAATCCGTTCATCTCGTTGGCAGTGATCGCGGTGCTGCTGGGCGGCTCGATCGTGGCATCGATCTTGTTTCCCGAGCGTCACGACGAAGCGCCGGCCCACGGTGGCCCGAACCCCGAATGACCCACCGCATCCGACTCCGCGGACCTTGGGAGTTGGAGCTCGTCGATGGACCGCGTGCCGGTTCGATGCAGCGTATTCGCCTGCCCGACGATTGGTCGGCGATTGCCGGCCGGCACCTGCACCGCTGCGTGCGTTTGCGGCGTTACTTCCATTGCCCCACCG
>DASZPI010000478.1:0-12836 GCA_035550355.1 Pirellulales bacterium | reverse complement strand
GAAATCGCCATCGATCTCGCCGCGGAATTTTGCGCTCTTGCAAAGCTGCCAGGCCAACACGCGGCAATACTCGCGAATTCGCTCCAAATGCGCACCGGTGTCGGGGTCGCGCGCTTCGGCCAATTTGGCGAGGCTAAAAATCACCACCTCGCGACTCTCCAACGCCAGGATCCGTTCGGCGACGCGGAGCCGTCCTTCGAGCTCGTAGGGATCGAACGGCTTCGAAAGGAACTCGTCGGCGCCGGCATTCAGGCTGTCGATCAAGTTATGCTGACCCGACCGGGCCGTGAGCAGAATGAAATACGTGTAGCCGGCGCCCGAGCGCTCCCGGATCGCCCGGCACAGGTCGACGCCGTTGATGCCGGGCATCTCCCAATCAGAGATCACCAGCCGATAGTCGCCACTGCGCAGCATTTCGAGCGCCTCGACGCCATCACTGGCTGTGGCGATCTCGTAACCGAAGTGCTTTAGGGCGTGCCCAAGCAGCTCGCGTGATTCGGCATCGTCTTCGACGATAAGTACTCGCACGGTAAACTCGCTTGCGTTGATCGCTGATCGGGAAGGTTTTTAGTGATTCGACGCCTGCAAGGATGCGAGACTCAAAGTGGCTGACGCTTTGCATTCCAAAAAGCAATTCCATTGGTCGAACAAGTCTTTGAGCGACGCCACGACCAAATCTAACGACTGGGCGCGCGCCGCCTCTTCCATCCGGCTGAGTACGCTGTGCAACGTCATGGCAGATACGTTTCCTGCCGCCCCTTTGAGTTGATGCGTGAGCCGCACCAAACGAGGAACGTCGCCGTCGTCGACGGCCTGCACCAGTTGCGCGACCTCGGCCGAGAATCGTTTTTCAAAACTATCGAGTAATCGTGCGGCCAAAGCAGTGCAGCCCATGCACCGCCGCACGAGTTGATCGAGCTCGAGCGCTGGATTTGCCTCGACGCGTCTGACGACGGCGGAATCCTTCGACGCTTCGAGCGCACCGGAATGACTCATCGCTGCACCTCATTGCCTCGCTGCCATCGGCCTAGGTGTCGTTTTGGTTCGCGCGGCTCGAAGCCGTTCGCTAAGCCGCCAACCAGCGGCAATGCGTCCCCGACGACAGCCGCCAGCAACGCTAGGTTGAGAACCATTAAGGTCAAACAATCTCTGACCTTGCGCCCCGATAGAGGGATGAATTGAGGACAGTCGAAGGATGGGGGAATCCCCCCAGAGCGCGAATCGCAACCTACAGTTCTTCGATAGTAATTCGTCCTACGCCGAGCCAATGGGCAACTAGCATCGAAAGAACTCACCACCCATGACGCAAGCGATTTACGACGGAAACTCATCCCCCCGCGGTGATTCCGCGAACCCAGCTTTGATTGCCGTCGCGGAATTCGTGAACACGATTGTCGCCGAGACGCAGCCTTATGCCGGGCCCGAACGGCGCTGCGAGCCGCGGTATAACGTGGTGATGTCTGCCCCGGCACAACCGCTGGATGACTCGTTTCATGCCGTCGGCGAGAAGTTTTTGGCGATCACCCGCTCGTTGTCCAACGGCGGAATTTGCTTCTATTACACGAAGCCGATCCCGCAAAAGTATGTTGCGATGCAGTTGGCGAATTCCAGCGGAGAGATCATCACGGTCGTCGTCGAAATCCGCCGCTGCATCGCCCGCGGCACCCTCTTCGAAATCGCAGGCAAGTTTATCGAGCGCCTGTAAACGGCCTGGAAGCTTGGCACCGATTGTGCCGATCTACTCGAATAATCGGTTTGCGTAAAGTTCTCTAGTTTGCACGCCGATAACGTCGCGCTAGGGCCTCCATCCCTACGTTTTTACAGGCGACGCTATCATGAGCGGCTTTCGATGCTTTCAGCCGAGCACTGGCGAATGGTTCGTTCGGATAGCGCTGGTTGCGTGCCTGGCAGCGCTCGCTGATTCGCGAGCCGAAGCGCAAGGGGTCTTCCTTACGTCGATCGGTCCGATCAACCAATCGATGGGTGGTGCGGCCACCGCTGCGCCGCTCGATTCGGCCGGTGCGCTGAATTGGAACCCCGCGGCGATCAGCGGCCTGCGAAATTCGGAGATGGAGTTCGGCATCGGCCTCGTGCTTCCCTCGGCCACACTGTCGTCGAGCATCTCCGCCAATGCGCTCGGCCCTGGATTTCCGCCCGTCACTTTGTCCGGCAGCGGACGCAGCGATTCGGGGGCAATGCCTGTTCCAACGATCGCCATCGCGCACCACGTGCGCGACTCGCAATGGACTTTGGGACTAGGCGTGTACGGTATCGGTGGATTCAGCGCCAATTACCCTGCGAGCACGACCAATCCGATTCTCACGCCGCAGGCGCCTTTCGGCCTTGGGTTGGGTCGCATCTACTCACAAGCGCAGATCTATCAAATCGTGCCGACCGCCTCGTATGCGATCACCGAAAAGCTGTCGATTGGGTTTGCGCCCACGATCGACATGGCTCAGATCATTGCCGACCCGTTGTTCTTGGCCGCGCCGAATAACGCCAACGGCGACGCCTTTGCCACTTATGGTCCTGGCGACGGAACGCGCGTGAGCTGGGGCGCTGGTTTTCAAGTGGGCGTGTATTACATCACGAACAACTTTTGGCATTTCGGGGCAAGCTACAAAAGCCAACAGTGGTTCGAGCCGTTTCATTACAATTCGCAGGACGAGCTCGGCCGGCCCACGGTAGCAAAAATCAACTTTAACTTGCCGTCGATTACTTCGTTCGGCGCAGCCTACACCGGCATCAATCGTTGGTTGTTCGCGACCGATGTAAGGTACTACAACTACGCCGGCGCGGTCGGATTCAATCAGTCCGGATTCAACGCCGACAACTCGGTCGCCGGGCTCGGCTGGCGCAGTGTCTGGTCGGTTTCGACCGGCGCACAATTCGACGCCACGCAGCGGTTGGCGCTGCGCATGGGCTACACGTACGGCCAGAATCCCGTTCCTTCCAGCATGTCAATGTACAACGTCGCTTCGGCGTTGATCATCCAGAACTGGTTGAGCATCGGCGGTTCGTATCGCCTGGCCAACAACGTGTCGGCGAACTTCGCCTGGACCCATGGCTTCCAGAACCAGATTACCGGGCCGTACCAAAGCGTGATTGGGCCCGTACCCGGGACGTCGATCACCAGCACCGTTGCGTCGGAGATTCTCAACGCAGGGCTGACCGTGACTTATTAGTCGGTCATGCTGCGTTCGAGGCCCAAGGTCGCGGTTGCTCGCAGCGACTGTCGAATTGCCGGTTCGCCGCTAGAATGCCTTTATTCCCGGCAGGCGGCACGACCGGCGCGAGTGGATTGACTCGCTGTATGCTGCGAGCTATTCATCAGCGTCGGCGCAACTGCCGCGCTTACCTGCAAAGGCGACGACTGAAGTGGACCTGCCCGCGGTCATTACGCTCTCGGTGTTTACGACGCTCGTCGGCTTCGCGCTCGGCACGTGGGTTGCGCGGCGGATTTTGTCGAAGAACGCCGTCAGCAGCACGCCGCCGACCTTTGAGGAATCGATGAAACGATTCCACACGGCCGCGACGGAGCTGGGCACGCTGATGTCGGAGAGCACCGTGCAGTTCAAGTCGGTCGAGCAGTCGATGACCCGCGAGTCGAACTTGCAAACCCGGGTGCTCGAATCGCTTGATCAAATTACACGCTTGCAGACCGCGCTATCGGAAGCCGAGACTCGCATCCGCGAACAGTCGCAGCGGATCGAATTCCACGTGGCCGAATCGCGGATCGACGCGCTTACCACGCTGGCGAATCGCCGCGCGCTGGACGAAGAACTCGGCCGCCGGTTTTCCGAGGCAAAACGCACTCACCACCCGTTCAGCGTGATGCTCGTCGATGTCGACCATTTCAAGCGCATCAACGACACGCACGGCCACCAGGCCGGCGACGAGGTGCTGCGGAAGGTCGCAGCAACTCTGCAGACCACGATGCGCGAAATGGACCTTGTTGCCCGGTACGGCGGCGAAGAGTTCGCGATCGTGCTGCCGGCAACCGACTTGCTCTCGTCGATCTATGCTGCCGAACGCGTGCTGCGCTCGCTGGAGCAGGCGCGGTTCGAAGTCGATGGCACAACGTTGGCGGTGACCGTAAGCATCGGCATCGCCGCGATCCGAACTGAAGAGACCTTGAGCATGCTGCTGCGGCGCACCGACGACGCGCTGTACTGCGCGAAGGCCTCGGGGCGAAACCGTGCCTTTTTGCACGATGGACGCGAGTCGCGCCCGATCAACGCTCCCAAGCATTTGCTCGGGGGCGAGTTGTTCAAAAACGCGTCCAGCGATACCGACGATAGCGAGTCGGACGAGCCGGCTGTGACGGTCTGGGGCTAATCGCTGACCCGCTGACCACAACATTGTAATCGGCGCGACGCAGTCGCCGGTGGACTCGGTTTGATGCCGCGCCTAGCATTCCAGCGGACTTCGCCGGCCGCGACTCAAGCTGCCGCCTCGGAATGCTACCGGCAAATTAGCGTGGTGCCTGAGTCGTCGAACCGTTAGGATACCGATAACCGGCAACCGGATTTGCTGGCGGCGGGGTTAAATCGCTCGGTGTACCGAACTTAGCGTCTTAGAACGGCCTCAGCGGAAGGAAGATGTTCATGCTGCGTTCGTTATCGTTCATCCGTCGGCGGCGTTGGATTGCAATCCCGTCGATGCTGGTGGTTCTGACGGTTATCGCCTTGGGCGCAGTCCGCGCCGAGTTGGAACCCGATGCCAACGATCGGCAGGTCGCCCTGGCCGTTACCGCCCTATTGCGCAGCGAACACCTGACCGGCCATCCGTTGGACAACGAAATCGTCGATCGGACGATGAACCTGTATCTGAAGACGCTCGATCCGCGCAAGCTGTACTTCTATCAGTCCGACGTCGACGGCTTCCGGGCCGAGGCGCTGCGCAACGACCAGCAGGGGCTGGTTAGCCAGATTCGCCGCGGCGACGTGAAGCTGGGCTACAAGATCTTTAAGACGTTCCTCGATCGCCTCGACGAACGCATGAAGCTGGCCCAAGAATTCGTCAACGCCGATCACGACTTCACGATCGACGAAGACATCGTCCGCGATCCCGAAAAGTCGAACTACGCCAAGGACGCTGCCGAGGCGCGCGAGCTGTGGCGGAAGAATATCAAGTTCGACCTGCTGCTGCTGAAAGCCGACGAAATCGCCGCCAAGGAAGACGCCGCCGAGCAGGACAAGGACAACGCAGTTCTCAAAGAGCCGCCGGTCGATCCGAAAGAGCGGCTCACCCGCCGCTATCGCAGCGTTTCGAAGCAGATGCATCAGACCAGCCATGATGAATTGCTGGAAATGTTCCTGACCTCGCTGACAACCTCGTACGATCCGCATTCGACATACATGGCGCCCAGCACGCTCGAGAACTTCGAGATCCAAATGCGATTGCAGCTCGACGGCATCGGCGCGCAACTGCAATGGAAAGACGGCTACACGGTCGTCAACAAGATCATTCCCGGCGGGGCGGCCGACAAGGACAAGCGATTAAAAGCCGAGGACAAAGTCGTGGGGGTCGGGCAGGGCGAAAAGGGCGAGATCGTCGACGTGGTCGACATGAAATTGTCGGACGTCGTGCAACTGATCCGGGGCAAGCGCGGCACCGTTGTGCGGCTCGAAGTCATCCCGCTTGGCAGTGCCGAGCGAAAGATCTACGAGATCACCCGCGCTCAGATCGAGTTGCACGACAGCGAAGCCCGCAGCGAGATTCTCGAGGAGCAGCGCGACGGCCGAACCTACAAGGTCGGCGTGATCGACCTGCCCAGCTTCTACATGGACATGGAAGGCGCCCGCCGGAACGTGCCTGAGTTTAAGAGCACAACCCGCGACGTAGCCCGCTTGCTCAAGGACTTCAAAGAGAAAAAAGTTGACGCGGTGATCGTCGATCTGCGCCGCAACGGCGGCGGATCGCTCACGGAAGCCATCAACCTCACCGGCCTATTCATTGACGAGGGCCCGATCGTCCAAGTCAAAGACAAGGATAATCGCAAGCAACAGTACAACGACCTGGAGAAGGGGACCAGTTGGGATGGCCCGCTGGTGGTGCTGACCAGCAAGCTCAGCGCCAGCGCCAGCGAGATTTTTGCCGGCGCCATTCAAGACTACCAACGAGGACTGATCGTCGGAGATAAGAGCACCCACGGCAAAGGCACCGTGCAAAGCCTGCTCGACCTGGGCCGACAGTTGTTCCAGATGCCGAACGCTCCGCCGCTGGGAGCGCTGAAGATCACGATGCAACAGTTCTATCGTCCCAACGGCGACAGCACGCAGAACCGTGGCGTGAATGCCGACATTGCCTTGCCCTGGCTGACGAACGAGCTGGATATCGGCGAGTCGGACCTGGAATACGCGCTGGCGTTCGACAAGATTGAACCGGTCCGCTACGACCGGCTAAACAAAGTGGATCGCGGCACGATCGAGCGGCTCGACGCCCTGTCGAAGCAACGCCAGGCAAGCTCGGAAGATTTTCAGAAGGTGCTGCGCAACATCGCCCGGTATCACGAGCAGAAGGCTAAAAAGACCGTTACGCTCAATGAGAAGAAGTTTCTTGCCGAGCGCGCACAGCTCAATGCCGACAAGGAACAGGAAAAAGAGTTCGACCACATGAACGATCCCAATCGGCCTGTGTTCGATGCCAAGCAGTTTTACAACCGCGAGGTCGTGAACATCACGCTCGACTACTTGCAGCAGAACAAGCTAGCACAGCGATAAGGCCGAAGGGGTTCGGCTGACTCAAGAGCTGCCGGGATTTACCAGGGCCGGCATTTACCAGGGCGATGTGTATTACCCAGGCCGCGTGCTTTCGCGGCCCGAAACTTACGCAGGGCGGGAACAGCCCCCACACAACACCCGTTCTGCTGTTTCGTTCAACTTCGTTTCGGCATGCGCCGATCCTTGAGAGGGTTTGTCTATTCGTCGCACGCTCTGGCGGTAGCTTGCCATGCATCACCCCTCGCGTCGAGTCGATCGACGCTCTGCCCACCGCGGACTGTACTGGACGCCGCGGCAGCTTACCTCGGGCTTGCTGCTGTCGGCCACCGTCGTCACCGTCGGCTCGCTGGTCAGTTGCTCGACCACAGATAAAGTCGCGCCGATCGACGCGACGGCACAAACCGAGACCACGCCTCCGCCGGTCGTAGCCGCCTCCAGCGATGCCGGCGAGAGTGCGGCGCGTCTCGACCACTGCCTGCGTCTGCTGGTAGCGGCCGACGAGCTGTTGTCGCAAACGCAAACGGTGCAGGCCACGTTTCACAAGCGCGAGCGTTTGGGCGGCGTGCTCGAAGAACAAAACGTGATCGACTTGCGGGTCCGCCGCGAGCCGATGGCCGTGTACATGCGTTGGCAGCGCCCCGACGAGGGACGCGAAGCGATCTGGCGCGCTGATGCCAACGATGGGCAGATCGTCGTGCATCCCGGCGGCTGGAAAGGGCGCTGGGTGCCGGTCGTCAAAGTCGATCCCTTCGGCGCCCGGGCTGCCTCGGGCAGCCGCCGTCCGATCAACACGTCGGGCCCATGGCACTTCAACGGTCGGCTGATCGCGCTGGTGCAATCGATGCAACAATCGCCCGCTGGCACGCGCGTGGTCAACGACCAGGCGACGTTGCACGGCGAGCCCTGCGAACGCTACACGCTGGTGCGCTCCGAGCCCGGATCGGGCCATGAGATGCACAAGGCGGTGATCTGGATCGAGCAGGATCGGCTGCTGCCGATCGGGTTCGACCTGTACGGCTGGCCGGCCGAAGGCGCTACCGAGCCGCCGCTCGAAGAGTCGTACGCGTTCATGCACCTGAACCTGAACCCGACCCTCGACGACAGCGCATTCACAGCACACAAGCGGTCGGTGTTGCGCCGCTAAGGCGCGATCAGGTGCGTATCGGCACCGGTACGAAGCACAGCACGGGGATTGCCAGCGAAATCCATCCCAGTGCAATGCGCCACCATCCGAGCGGCGCGCGATCGTCGGCCGTGCGCGGGTGGTCGGTGCCCAGGTACGTGACCAGCGCCAACATCACGATCCAACCGTACTGGTCGGCGGCCAAGATGAAGATCACCCCACACAGCACGAGAGCGCGTGCCAACCAGTGAGCCCAGCGCCCCAGCAAGGCATACGAAACGTGGCCGCCGTCCAACTGGCTGATCGGCATCATGTTTAGCCCCGTAATCAGCATGCCGACCCAGCCGGCCATGTACAGCGGATTCCAGGCGAGCGACTGGTCGGAAGCCAGTTCCGGATGAAACCAGTGAATCAGCCAACGAAAGACCAACGGATCGCCCAGATACATCGGGCTTCCTTCGGGAGTGGCCCAGGCGATTCCCAAACAGGCGATGGGCACGGCAAGCACTAAGCCCGCGATCGGTCCGCTGATGCCGATATCGAACAGCTCTCGGCGGTTCGCCTGGCTGCCGCGCATCGCGATCACCGCGCCCATGGTGCCCAGGGGCGTGAGCGCCATCGGAATAAAGTATGGAAGGCTTACCGGCACGCGGTACCGCACCGCCTGCACGAAGTGTCCCATCTCGTGCGCGAGCAGGATCGACATGACCGCCGTCATGTAGATTAGCCCATCGCGAAAGCCGTACATCGCGGCAAAAAGCACCTCAACGGGATCGGTAACCAACTTATAAATTTCCAGCGGCCCGTCGGGCGTGCTTCCGGTAGCGCCTGCCCAGAACGTGGACAGAATCGTGGTCACAAACAGCGCAACCGGCAGCCAAATGCGCCGAGGCGGGGGCGGATAGTACCGCGGCTCGTTGAAACGAACACGCTCCAGTGCCGCGCCCGAAAACGCATGATGAACGGAAGGGCCTCCGAGCGGCTCGGAAAACAACCCAGGCATTGGAACACCGCGCATCGGCTCGCTCACCGGTTCGGAAGCTCGCGGGCCTAGCTTATCGCTCATCAGTCGCCGCTCGTGCAGGAGTAACAGACCTCCTACCAAGCATATACGGCCGAAGCTGCGGGTAAACCCGAGTTGTGGAATCCGGCGGGGCCGTATCGACCGCGGGCGAGAAGACCGCTCCAATGCCAGCGTCGAGGCGAATGGCCGACTACCGTTCGCGGGCGTCTTTCAAAAACGCTAACGAGTCGTTCAGCGCCGCCTGCAATCGATGGCGCACCAGCAATCGAGCGACGTAGGGATCAGCCCACGGCAACAGGTCGTGGCAAACCGGCTGAGGCACTACGTGCGACGGGTCTCGTCGTTCCGGACCGGTACGATATCCACCCTGTAGCTTCGTCGCGCTCATGATCCGCCTCAATTGCCCAAGGCATTTCGAAGACCTCTTCGCAGCGCCAACTGGCCCAGTAGCAATTCCGGTGCCGCGGCGTGACACGTCAATTCCGCAGGACCCCTTATTGGTCAGAAGTCTAAGCGCACGCAGCCTTTGGTCAATTTGCCGCAGCCCGCCTTAATGCAACTCGCAAGAGCCGCGATTCTGGATTTCCGCCCGCACCACGCGCGATTGTCGCCTACGTGCTGTGCGGCCGAGCCAGCAAACGCGTCCCAATCTACTTCGCTCGGCGGAGAGCATCGATCGCGGCAGCTAATTGAGTGTCGGCTGCTTGGCTGGTCTGGGCGGCAGGTTGGCGGCCCGCGACGACGATCGCTTCGCGCCGTTGACGATCGCGCAACAGCTCCGACCAGGTGGGCTCTTCGATCGGCACATCGAAGCCCGGCGACGGCAACACGCCCCAATCATCGTTCGCTTTAGCGCCGCGGGTCCGATGGATATTCTTGCCGCTCGGACGCCAGTAGGTAGCAATCGTCAGCCGCAATTCGCTATGGCCGTCTTCCAACAGGATCAGATCTTGAACAGTTCCCTTGCCGAAGCTGCGCGTGCCGACGATCGTTGCCCGCTGATGATCCTGGAGGCAGGCCGCGACGATCTCGCTGGCGCTCGCGCTGAGGCCGTTAATCAGGATGGCTAATGGAAGCCTGGTCACCGGCCCGGTGCCATCGGCCATGCGAACATCGAGCTCCTGGTGATCGCGGCCACGCGTGCTGACGATCACCCCGTCGTGAATGAATAGGTTTACCGCATCATCGGCTGCTTGGAGCAATCCGCCACCGTTGTTGCGCAGATCCAGAACGATTCCTTGCGGATTCGTAGGCAAGACCGCCGCAAGAAATGCCTTCAACTCGTCGCCGGTATTCTTGCCGAACAACGTGACGCGGGCATAGACCACGTCCGGCGCCTGCGGCAGGGCGTAGTTCCACTTTCCATCGGGCGAACGCTGATAGCCGACGACCGTTTCCGTTTTAATCAAGGCGCGTTCAATCGTTACGTCGATCGGCTGGCCGGACGATTCGCGCAGCAGCTTCAGGTGGACGCGGGTGCCTGGCTTGCCGCGCAACTTCTGGGCGACTTGGTCGAGCGAAACCTGCTCGATCGCTTCGCCGTCGATCTCGACGATCGAATCGCCGGGCATGACACCCGCCGCGGCGGCTGGGCTGTTGATCAGAGGCGTGACGACGGTCAACAGCCTGGACTTCGGATCGACAATCAGCTCGATTCCAATACCGGCAAACTGCTGATCAAGCTGGGCTCGGCTGCGTTGCGCCTCGCCCGGATCGTAGTAGGCAGAGTTCGGATCACCGAGCCCGGCAACCATGCCGCGCAGCGCGGATTCGAACAACGTCCGATCCTCGACCGGCTCGATGTACCGCGCCTCGACCGTTTCGAGAATGTCGACGAAGGTGTCGAACATCCGACCGTACCGGCTGCGGTGCGCGCTATCGGCTTTGAAATAGCAGATGACGCTTACGACCACCGCGGCGGTCAGCAGCAAAATGTTGCGACGAGGCATGAGGGAAATGATAAGCGAGAACCGGTAACCGATAAATGCACGCATTTATCAGTTAGCATTCATTCACCTAACATTTCGTTCATTTCACGATCGCTTCGTTCATCCCACCAGCTCGCGGATCACCTTGCCGTCACGCGAAACCATGATCGGCCGGCCGCTGCTGGTCTGATATTCTTTGTGTGGGTTGATGCCCAGCACGGTGAACAGCGAGGCCGCAATATCGTCGGGGACGATCGCGTCGTTGGCCGGGCCTTGGCCCTTTTCGTCGCTGGCGCCAATCACTTGGCCGGTCTTCATGCCACCGCCGGCCAACACGGCAAACATGGCTCGTGGCCAGTGGTCGCGGCCGCCGCGCTGGTTGATCTTCGGGGTCCGACCGAACTCGCCGGCCATGATAATCGCCGTCGATTCGAGCAGGCCACGCTCATCGAGCGTCTCGAGCAAGGCCGAAACACTGCGATCAACCAACGGCATCTCCTTATCGAGCCGAGTGTAAATGTCCTGGTGCATGTCCCACTTGCCCGATTGGATCGTGACGAACCGCGTGCCGGCCTCGATCAATCGGCAGGCCAACAAGGCGCTCTGGCCGATCTCGCCGTCGCCAAACCGCGCGGCGACCTTGGGCGATTCTTTGCCAAGGTCGAAGGCGGTGCGAGCGCTCGACGAACTGATCATGCTGTAGGCCTGTTCCGAGAACTCGTCGAGTCCGGTGAGAACGTCGCTTTTTTCTTCGATCTTGCGGAACGTGGTATCGACCATCGCCAGCAAGCGCTCGCGACGATTCACCTGATCGAGCGTCATTCCTTCCTGCAAGCCGATGCCGCGGACGTTGAACTTCTCGCCCATGCGCGGCGTGGCATTGGTCGACAACGGGCCGTATTGCAGGCCCAAGTAGCCGGGGCCCTGGTAGCTGTTGGGAATGGCGACGTACGGCGGCATGTCTTCGGGCGCCTTCAGCTCGCGCGCCACCACACTGCCGATCGCCGGGTACTCGAGCGAAGGCAACGGGCGGTTGCCCGTGAGCATGTACTTGCTCCCCAGCTCGTGAGCGGCCAGGGTGTGGCTCACGCCGCGCAGAATCGTGAACTTGTCGGCACACTTGGCCAGCAGCGGCATTTGCTCGGAGATTTCAACTCCCGAGACGTTGGTCTTAATGGGACGCAACTTGCCGCGATACTCCTCCGGAGCGTCCGGCTTCATGTCGAACGTGTCCATGTGCGTCGGGCCGCCGCCAAGGCGGATGTAGATCGCCGCCTTCGCACGTGGCTTCTCGAGCGTGCCGGCCTTGGCCATCCGCAGGTAGTCGACCAGGTTCAATCCCAGCCCGCCAAGCACGCCGACCTTGAGCACATCGCGTCGTCGAACGCCGTCGCAGAACCGATGATTCGCCATCCGAAGAGTCCTTTTGCAGTAGGAAGCGTGCTGAGCGTTTAGTGATTGACCACAAATTCTTTCGAGTTCATCAAGGCCCACAGCAAGTCGCGCAAGCCTGAAGTCACATCGCCGGCGGCGGTGACGTAGTCGTCGGCCAATGCCGTTTCTTTCTCGGTCGGATAGCGGCTGAACGTCCGCAGGTACGCTTCGCGGATCAGTTCGGGCGTCCGGTCGACCACGGCGGACTTGGCTTTCGCTTCTTCGCGTACTTGCTCTTCCAACCTCGCCAGCTCGCGTTCGGCAGTGCGGCGTTCGGACTCGACACGTTTGATCGTGCTTTTGTCCTTGGTATTCTTCAGCTTCTTCTCCGCGCTCTTGAGTTGCGAGCGAAGCTGATCGATGCGGGCCGAGCGCGACTTGAGCGTGAGCGCCGAGGGTCCTTGGCCATTGCCCGTGGCCGATTTCAGCCAGCCCTTGGAGCGATCGATCAGCTCGAACATCTCGGTGTCGTTGCGCAGAAACACCGTCTGCAATAACGACGGTTCGTTCGAGCGCTCGCAATCGCAGGGGGTCTCACGCTTCGGCTTGCCGAAGACGCTGAGTGCGTAACTGCCCGCGGCGCCGCGCCGCGTATAGCCCTT
>DASZPI010000477.1:0-2131 GCA_035550355.1 Pirellulales bacterium | reverse complement strand
ATCGGCTTGCCGAAGACCATACTCACGCGGCGCTGTTGGCCGACGCCGTGCGCGCCATCGACGGCCTATCGCTGCGTCAGCCGAGCGTCGAAACGAACATCGTGTTCTTCGAAGTTTCGCCACACCTAGGCACAGCCGCGGAATTCTGCGGCCGCATGAAACAGCGCGGCGTGCTGTTGATGGCCGAGAACGCAAAGACAATCCGAGCGGTGACGCACTTGGACGTCGATCGTGAGCAGATCGAGTACGTGTGCGCGACGCTTGCCGAGGTGGCCGAAGAGCCGATCGGCGCGAAGCCAACGACCACGGCACGCTCGGCGTACGCGTGACGTCTGGCATTTTGGCCAGACAAATCGTGCCTATTGCCCCTCGGACATTTCGGCGACGTGCCAATCGCCGCGCAGCCAGCGGACAATCAGGGCCAGGTTCTGTGCGTTGAGCACGTTGCGCGGCGATTGGCCGTGCTCGGCAAAAGCCGGCATGCTGTCGTTGTTCTCGCCGTAGAATCGCTTGTGACTGGGGTTGGCAATGAACTCGGTCAGCCACTTCTTCGAGCCGTAGCCGGTCAGGTCTGGCGCGCTGCCCAGTTCGCCGCGGTTGTAGTATTTGTGACAGTCGGTGCAGGTGAGCTTCTCGAACAGCTTCTTTCCCTCGGCGATCTTTTCGGCGTCTTGCAGGTCGGCGTTTTTTTGCGCCGGCAGTGCCGCTTCGGCCGATAGCGTGACGACGAGTTGCTGAATGTCGGCCTTGTCGAAGTCGCCGATCGAATCCTTCACAAAACCGACCATGTCGCCTTCGTGGTGCTTGGTCGAGCCGAAGTATTTCGGCGTTGCGACCTGCTCGGGATCGAGCAGACCGGCAATCCACTCGCGACTGGCAAAGCGGTAAAGGTTTGGCGCCGATTTCTTCTCCGCCTGAATGCCGTGGCCTTTGGCATCGACACAGTCGTGGCAGGTGGCGCAATAGCGCGTGAACAATAGCGGTCCTTGCGTCAGCGGATCGGTGCGCAGCAGCGTTGCCGCGCCGGTCGGCGGAATACCGCTAGGTGCGCGCGCCAACTCGATCGCGCGGTGGGCGCTCTCTTCCGATTCCTCGACGGCGTCGAGGTAGCCTTGCGACTCGGATCGGGCCTTTTCGGCATCTTCAACCCAGAACGGATCCCACGCGTAGGCCGCCATGTGATCGTCGTACCAGGCCTGCGCGGTCAGCAAGCCTGCGCCGATCAGCAACGCGAACGTGAGCGCGACGTTGAACCCATGCCCCAGCCGCCAGCGGCCGACGATCGGCATCAGGAACAGTAACCCCATCACGACGCCAGGCACGACGATCGCGCCGTAGAACTCGCTCTCGCCGTGGAAGTACTTCAAGAACTGGAACAGGAACAGGAAGTACCACTCGGGCCGCGCGGCCGAGTATTGGTTGGCCGGGTCGGCCGGAGCGCCGAGATCGGCACCCAGCACGTCGCCGGGACGGTCGCCGACCGGTGCGCCCATGATCGCCGGCTTGAACACGAAGAACAGCACGACGCACAACACCGCCAAACACGCGACGGCATCCTTGAGCACCTGGTCGGGCCAGAAGGTGGTCTCGGGTGCTCGTGTGACGTTGCGGGCGTGAATGCCGTGCCGGCGAAAAATGGCCACGTGCAACACCAGGAAGAAGATCAACAGCGCAGGCAGCAGCCCGGCATGCAGCGCGAAGAACCGCGTGAGCGTCGCATGACCGTAATCCGCTCCGCCGACCACGACCTGCTGCATATCGGTGCCGACCACCGGCACCAGGCTCATCAGGTTCGTGGCCACGCGCGTGGCCCAAAACCCTTTCTGATCCCAAGGCAGCAAATAGCCGGTCAGCGACAGGCCGAGCACGATCTGCATCAGGATCAGCCCCAGCCAGACATTCACTTCGCGCGGGGCACGGTACGCGCCGTCGATCACCACTTGCATCAGGTGCAGGGCCAGCAGCACGACCATTGCCTGAGCCATGAAATGGTGGATGCCGCGCAGCAGCCAACCGCCTTGCATCTCGTATTGGATGTAGTACACGCTTTCCCACGCGGTTTGCCCGCTGGGGCTGTAGCACATCCACAGGAACAGGCCGGTGATCAACTGCACGCTAAAGGCAAACACCA
>DASZPI010000476.1:0-3065 GCA_035550355.1 Pirellulales bacterium | reverse complement strand
AAAGTATCACCGCTGCGGAGGCCCGAGGTTTCCGACCTGGCAAGCGGCAATTGCCGATGCAGTTGCCTCGGGACATGATCGACTGTTGCGTACGTCGGAATGCCAGGTGCAATAACTTTGTGCAAACGAGCCGCGCCCCCAGGCAACCGAGCGAACGCCCGCGCGTTTTGAACCGGGCCGTCACGTTCGCTTTGGAAATCTCGCGTCGCCCTCGGCAGGTCGCGCGCATCAATCCGATCGTTGTTACGACGCGATTTATCAAATTGAGAATCGAAAACTGCTGCGCACAAACAAATTCGGCTGAGCGATCAGCACCAACCGCGGCAGGCGCGCCGTTTGCTTTCCCCGACGCCCCGAGTGTTGCGAGTTGTTGTGTGATGATTGCTCATGATTTATCTGACGGGTGCATTGGCGGTCGCGTACATTGTCTGCATCGCCTTGGCGCGCGGCAGCAGTGCCGCCATGACCAGGGCATGGGCCATTGCGATCATCGCGCCCTGCTGGATCGGCACGCAGATCGCCTCGGCAGAAATCGATCTGCGGCTGATTGCCAGCGCGGTAGCGCTCGTCTGCCTGTTCTTGGTCCGCGATCGCACGCTGCCCTTGCGGCCGACCTGGAGCGACCTGGCCGCCGCGGCCCTGGTCGTCGTGCAGCTCGGATCTGAGTATCACAACGGCGGGTTCGGCCTGAAGGCACTGTTTCAGGTCGTCAGCCAATGGGGACTTCCGTACCTATTCGGTCGATTGCTGTTCCGCGACCCGACCGAGCTGCGTCGCATGCAACCGGTGGTCGGGGCTCTTTGCCTGGCGCTCAGCCTTTGGGTGATCAGCGAGTCGATCTCGGGCGTCAACGCCGTCAACCGCGCGCTGAATCATACCGGCTCGGGACAAAGCGAACACGAACGTCGCTGGGGACTGCGTCGTGCTGAAGGGCCGACGAGCCATCCGATCTTTTGCGGCTTGCTGCTCGTGAGCTTATTTCCCTGGACACTGCACGCCAGCCAGATGGCGCGCGACGGCGACGGTCCCACATGGTGGCGCGCGCTACCCTGGCTGCAAGGCATGGCGACCTGCTGCACGATGTCGCGCGGACCGCAAGCCGCGCTGGTCGCCAGTGCAGCGGCGGTCGCATTCATCCGCTGGCCGCGAGTTCGCATCCCCGCAGTCGTCGGGATCGCGAGCCTGGCCATTCTGGCGACCGCCGGGCGGGGAATGCTGGTCGATGTACTGCATTCGTGGTCGAAAGAATCGGTCACCCCGAATTTTCATGTGGTAATCGCCGGCAAGGAATACGAGTACACCGGCACCAGCCATCGCGTGCTGCAATTTCTGGTTTTTCGCGAGGCGCTCGCGGCTGCCGGGCTACTGGGCTACGGTGTCGAATCGGTCTCGGCCCGACCGCTGCTGGTGCCCAACGTCGAGCCCCATCTGCTCATCAGTCCGTTCGACTCGATCGACAACCACTACATTTATTTCGCCCTCGCGGCCGGCCACCTTGCGCTGGCCAGTTTCGTCATGCTCGGGTGGTTGTCGGCATGGGGCGCGTGGAAGCTCGGCCGCTCGGGCGACAGTGCGCTGCGAGTGTTCGCCGCCGGACTGTTCTCAACGCAATTGGCGGTCATGGCTTCGCTGGCGACCGTGTGGTTTTCCGACGACTTCGGCTTCCAGTGGTTGTTCAACGCCGGCTTGCTTGCAAGCTGGCGCTCGTACGTTGCCGGTCAGCAGCGCGTCCCCGAAGTTTTGCAGCCGCTTCGCAGGATGCGGCTCGTTCCAGGCCATCCTGAAATTGCCCCACTCGAAACAGATCCTCAACTCGCCTCGATTTAACCACGATGCCATCCGATCGCTATCAGCCGCTTGCCCACGTTTCACATCCCGAGCGCTTGCACAGCGCGGGAAACCGAGTAAGTCCGAATTTCGATCAACGCTTGCGCCGCACCGCGCGGGCGATGCTGGGCCACTGGAAAGTGCTGGCCTGTTGCTTGGCCGTAAGCGCCGCGGTCGGGTATGTGCTTGCCGAGCGAAACTCAAGCCTGCGCTGGAAGCTTGAGAGCAAGCTTTTATACAGTCGGCCCGCCGGCATCACCTCGTACACGCCGCCCGATGCCGATTCGTTGTCGAAGCTGCTCAAGTCACCGAAGCTGCTTGCGGAACTGAGCAACGAATTCGAAGGCGTGACCCCGGCTCATTGCGATGCCGCATTGACCGTGGCGCCTCCGTATGGTTCGTGCGTCGTGAATGTCATGCTCGACTGGCACGATCCGATCCAGGGCAAAGCGATTTTGAATCACACGATGGCGTTATTCCAACAGCAGGTGGCCGCACAGCGCACCGAGGCGCTGGCCGGGGTGCTCGAAGGGCTCGTGGCCCGCCGCCAACGCTGCAAGGACCGGATGCTCGAGGTTCGCGAGGCACAAAACCAGTTCGTCAAACAGCACGGCGTGTCGGATGTGGATACCGAAATGTCGGCGCTCCGCGCGGATATTTCGGAGATCGAGCGCGAGCTGGCCGTGATTCGCAGCCAGCGCCAGGCGCTGGAGGCGCAGTATCTGAGCGTGGCAAACCCGAAGCACTCGCATCTGCAAACGCTCGTCGACCATGCGACGGCCGAGCACCGTAACCGCGCCGACACGCTGGGCGAATTGCTGACGCAAAAGCGGGGCGCCTATCATCATGGATTCGACTTTGCCCGCGAGCTTACCGATCTGAACGACGAAGTTGAGTCGTGCGCCCTCGAACGCCAGCGTCTCGACGATGAGATCTCCATCGTCGAGCAGCTTCGCGCCCAACCCACGTCGGGCTTTACCGTGGCCCAGCCGGCCGTCGAAAGCCTCGACGGACCGAAGTCGAACAAGCGAAAGATCCTGCTGGCGACCGTGGTGCTGGGCTGCCTGCTGTGCGGCGCGCCGTTGGCCGTCATCGAGTTCGCGCGCAGCGGAAATTCCAGGTTGTCGGATTGGACCAGCCACATGGGGCTGCCCATCCTCGTGCAACTGCGGACGATGCCCGACAGCGATCTCGACGGCCTTGAATTATCGGTCGAGCAGGACTTAATTCGCCTGCTG
>DASZPI010000475.1:0-2105 GCA_035550355.1 Pirellulales bacterium | reverse complement strand
GGCGAATTGCTCGACCGCGGTCGAGCGGCTGCCGACGACAATTCGCGCATGCGGCTGACCATGTTCCACGATCATCAGGTCGCCGGCGCACGCCGTACACGCCGTTGCAAGCGTCCATGCCAAAATCACCGACCACAGTCTCATCCAAGCCCTGCTCTCTGTGCGCTGAATAGGAAAGCTGAATCTAGAAATAGGATACACGCAATAATTTCAGTCGTGCGTCATCGTTGGTAAGATTGGAGCGCGGCGCCCGCCAGATCGCCCCCCAAGTTCGTGTTCCCGCCGCGCAGCAGCAGAGTTTCCGATGCTCAAGCCATGTGCCACGATCGTCATCGTTGGGTTGTTCGTCGCGCTCACGCTTCGGTTAGCCGCTGCACAGGATGCGCCGCCGGTCGATCTGGATCGGTTCTTTCACCCGCCGGCAGAGTTCGTGGGCGCGATGGGGACGTACCGGTCGCCGCTGAACTTCGACGACGGTCGACCGGTGGCGAACGCGTACCAATGGTCGCAGCGGCGTCGCGAGACTCTCGACCGCTGGAATTCTCTGCTCGGTCCATGGCCGGCGTTGATCGAACGACCGGCCGTCGAGATCCTCGACTCGCAGCCGCGCGAACATTTCATCCAGCATCGCGTCCGTGTGCAGGTTGCACCGCAGCAAATGCTCGACGGTTACCTGCTGGTGCCTACCGGCGACGGGCCATTCCCGGCGGTCGTCGTGCCGTACTACGATCCCGAGACGAGCGTCGGCCTCAAAGGCGACCTGCGCGATTTTGCGTTGCAACTCACGCGGCGTGGGTTTGTCAGCCTCTCGATCGGCTCGCCCGGCGGCGACGCGCGGAAGCCCGACCTGGCCGGGGCGAATTGCCAGCCGCTGTCGTATCTCGGCTACATCGCGGCGAACTGCTACAACGCGCTGGCGCAGCGAAGGGACGTCGATCCGCGCCGCATCGGCATCGTCGGCCACTCGTACGGCGGCAAGTGGGCGCTGTTCGGCTCGTGCCTGTACGACAAGTTCGCCTGCGCCGCCTGGTCCGATCCCGGCATCGTGTTCGACGAGGCGCGTGGCAGCGTGAACTACTGGGAGCCATGGTACCTGGGGCTCGATGCCAACCGCACGCGCAAGCCCGGACTCGTCACGCCCGACAACCCCCGCACCGGGCCGTACGCTGCGCTGATCGAGCAAGGCCACGATCTGCACGAATTGCACGCGTTGATGGCGCCGCGGCCGTTTCTGGTTTCGGGCGGATCGGAAGATTTTCCGGCACGCTGGACGGCGTTGAACCACACGCTGGCGGTAAACGAGTTTCTCGGCGTTCAAGGAAGGGTGGCGATGACCAATCGCCCCGCACACCCGCCGACGGCGGAATCGAACGATCAGATCTACGCTTTCTTCGAGCGATTCCTACAGACGCCGCGAGCCGACGTGGTCGCGATCGCGCATCGTGGCTTGCTCCGCGACGCGCCCGAGAACACGCTGCCAAACTTCGCCGCCTGTCTCGACGTGCATTTCGGTTTCGAGTTCGACGTTCGGCGGAGCCGCGATGGCGTGCTCGTCTGCGTGCACGATGACACGCTCGATCGAACCACCGATGGCCACGGCGCCGTCGCCAACCGAACGCTCGCCGAGCTGCAAACCCTCGATGCCGGGGGCTGGTTCTCGCCAGAATTTCGCAGTGTGCGCGTGCCGACGATCGACGAAGTGCTTGCCCTGGTCGCCGCACATCCCGCTTCGGCCGGAATCTACGCGGTGGACCTGAAGGCAGCGGACGAGCGCGTAGAAGCTGACGTCGTTCGCTTGGCTGAGCAGCACGGCGTGCTCGATCGGCTGCTGTTCATCGGTCGGGCGATCGATCAGGCCGGTGTGCGTCGTCGGTTGCGCTCGGCGGATGAACATTGTCATGTGGCCGCGTTGGCGAACGATCGCGACGACCTGTCGGCGGCCATCGGCGACGCCGACTCCGACTGGGTGTATGTTCGCTTCGTGCCGACGGTTGCTGACGTAACGACGATTCGCGCTGGCGGCAAGAAGACGATCATTGCCGGACCGACGGTCGCGGGGCTTGAACGAACGAACTGGTCGCGGGCCAGGGCGGCAGGCGTCGACG
>DASZPI010000474.1:0-4136 GCA_035550355.1 Pirellulales bacterium | reverse complement strand
TGCCTACCTGATCGGCGTCGCGCCGGCGTTGTTGGTCCTTTGGGTACGCACGAGCGTTGAAGAGCCGCAGACGTGGACCAAGGCCGAGCACCAGCACAAGCAGATGGGCAGCTTTCGCGATCTTTTCGGCACGCCGCGCTGGGCACGCTCGGCGATCCTCGGCATGTTGCTCGCGACCGTGGGCCTGGGAATGTTTTGGGCCGTCACCATCGCCGGCCAGGACCTGACGAAAGACATGCTGCTGCGACACGACGTACCCCCCGACGAGGCCGAGCACAAGGCAACGTTCGCCTACGGCTGGGTACAGTCGATCGGCGGTTTCCTGGGGCTGCTCAGCTTCGGTCCGCTGGCGCAGCGCCTTGGGCGCCGCGGCGCGTTTGCTTTGATGCACGTGTGTGCGGTGATCGTTGTGCCGATCACCTGCTACCTGCCGCAGACCTATGGTCAGATGCTCGCCATCCTGCCGGTGTTCGGGTTCTTCACGCTCGGCATCCACGCCGGCTACGCGGTCTATTTTCCCGAGCTGTTCCCCAATCATTTGCGCGCCACCGGAACCGGCGTGTGCTTTAACGGCGGGCGATTGTCGGCCGCGGCGTTCATGTTGCTTTCGGCGTGGGTGAAGAGCCTGCCGGGCGTCGATCTGCGGATGGCGGTGAGCCTGTTGAGCTTGTTTTTCCTGATGGGGCTGGTCGTGATCGCCTTCATGCCCGAGACCCGCGGTAAGCCGCTGCCCGAATGAGTATGTCGCGTTCGATTACAAAATCGTCGATGCCAAAAATTTCCAAAAAGCCCCAGGCAGTGGCGAACCTCGAGTCGGCAATCGTGCGCGCCGTGCTTGCCGGCGGCGGATTGTCGCGGGCCGAACTGTCGCGCGAGCTGAAGCTCGTGGCATCGACCACCGGCATTTACGTCGACCGCTTGATCGAGCGCGGCTACCTGCTCGAAACCACGCGTCCGGCGCAGCGGCTCGGCCGGCCGCCAGTGGTCATCGAGCTGAATCCGAAAAAAGGTCGGTTCATCGGCGTTGACTTCGACGCGCGCCAGGTCGTGGCGGTAGCGGTCGACTTTGCCCAGCAGCCGATCCGCGAAGTGAAACGCACGTTGCCCGCCCGCGCGACAGCCGAACGCGTGCTGGTGACAATCGAAGAAGCCATTGGCGAGCTCATTGGCCCGCAGCGCGGCGACGTGCTGGGCATCGGACTCGGCGTGCCCGGCCCCATCGATCCCGAGCGCGGCCTGTCGCTGCGGTACCAATTTATCCGCGATTGGCAAAACGTGCCGATCGGACCGCGAATTGCCGAGCGGTTTCCCGCCCCGGTGTTCGTCGAGAACAACCTGCGGCTGATGGCGATGGCCGAGTTGTGGTGCGGCCAGGGGCGCGGCCTGCGGAACCTGGTGTGCCTGGGCATTCGCTCGGGCATTGGCACCGGCGTGATCGTCGACGGCAAGCTGCTGCGCGGGGCGCACAACCTTGCGGGAGAAATCGGCAGCTGGCCTTGCCCCGAGCAACTGGTGCCGTCCGGCAAGCGCGGCACGGCACGCACGATTGAAGACGTCGCCTCGCTGACGGCGTTGTTGAGCGATGAACTGCCGAACGTGCCGGACCTGTTGGCAGCGGCCGAGCAGGGGGACGCGGCGGTGTTGGACACGATCACGTCAGCTGCCAAGGTACATGCCTGGACGGCATATCAGTTGGTCTCACTGCTCGATCCCGAGCGCGTGGTGGTCGCAGGACCGCTGGTCGACAGCGATGTCTACTTGCGCGCGCTCGAGCAAAGCTTCAAACAGCTCGGCGACGAAGCCTTGGCCGACCGCCTGCAGCGCTCGACGCTCGGCGCTGGCGCCGGCGGCCGCGGCGCCGCCGCGCTGGCTTTTCACCATTGGAAGCCACGACAGGTGGTCTCGAAACACCGATGAGCGCAAGCACCGCCATCCTCGGCAATCCTGTGCTGCTGGCGACCGGCGCGTTGGCACTGGCCGGCTTCGTGCAAGGACTCACCGGGTTCGGTTTTGGACTGATCGCGATGGGGCTGCTGCCGCTGTTCCTGGGCCTGGGCGAAGCACAGGCGATCGTCACGCTGACGGGAATCGCCGGCTGCGTGACGATGCTTGGGGTGACGCTGGCGCACGTGCGCTGGTCGAACGTTGTGCATTTGTGGATTGGCTCGATGCTCGGCGTGCCGCTGGGTTTTTGGGTGCTGACTTCGCTGCCGCAGCCGGTGGTGATGCGGCTGTTGGGACTGACGATCTGCCTGCTCGTGGTGTTCGAGATCGTGATCACGCGGCGGTATGCCGTCCGGTTGCCCGATTGGACCGGCTGGGGCGTGGGCCTGGCCAGTGGCGCGCTGACCGGCGCGTTCAATATCGGCGGCCCTCCGCTGGTGGCGTACATCTTCGGCCGTCCGTGGACCAAGGAGCAGCACGTCGCCACGCTGAGCGCGGTGTTCATGAGCAGCAGCATCATTCGCGTGGTGTTGCTATTGACGCACCACGACATCGACCGCCAGACCTGGATCGCCAGCGCCTGGGCCGTGGGGCCGATGCTGGTGGCGATCGTCGTGGGCAACCGGCTGCTGAAGTATGTCTCGCAGCAGCAACTGCGCACTGGTGTGTACATCACGTTGTTGGCCCTTGGTGGCCATTACTTATTCGCGTAGGAAAGGTTCATGTCCGAATCACTTAAACTCGCCACGGGCGACTCGATCCCAGCGGTCGGCCTGGGAATGTGGAAAATCGACAAGCCCGATGTCGCGCCGCTCGTGCAACAGGCAATCCGCGCCGGCTACCGTCATCTCGATTGTGCGTGCGACTACGGCAACGAACGCGAAGTCGGCGACGGCATTCGCAACGCCCTCGCCAGCGGCGCCGCGAAGCGCGACCAGCTTTGGGTCACGTCGAAATTGTGGAACACGTATCATCGCCCCGAGCATGTGCGTCCGGCAATCGAGCGCAGCTTGCACGATCTGGGACTGGACTATCTCGATCTGTACCTGGTGCACTTTCCGATCGCGCTGGAGTATGTGCCCTTCGAGCGGCGGTATCCGCCCGGCTGGTTCTTCGATCCCGATCGACCCAACGAGGGAATGAAACCGGCGCGCGTGCCGCTGGCCGAGACATGGCAGGCGATGGAAGAGGTGGCCAAGGCGGGGCTGGCGCGCAACATCGGCGTGTGCAATTACAGCACCGCCCTGCTGCGCGATCTGCTGAACTACGCAACGATTCGCCCCGCAATGTTGCAGGTCGAGTTGCATCCGTATCTGGCGCAGGAAAAACTGCTGCGGTTCTGCCGCGACGAAAAGATCGCCGTCACGGGGTTCTCGCCGCTGGGGGCGCTCTCGTATGTGTCGCTGGGCATGGCTGGCCGGGGCGACTCGGTGCTCGAGCAGCCGGTGGTGCAGGCGGCGGCCAAGAAACATCAACGCACTCCCGCACAAGTTGTGCTCCGTTGGGGCGTGCAGCGCGGCACGGCCGTCATCCCTAAGACCTCGAACCCGAAACGGCTGGCTGAAAACTTGGCACTGTTCGATTTCGAGCTGTCCGCCGACGAGATGGCCGCGATCAGCGGGCTCGACCAAAACCGGCGGTTCAACGATCCCGGGGTGTTCTGCGAGGCGGCGTTCCACACTTTTTTTCCGATCTACGAGTAATCCTCCCTTCAAGGAGCTTCGTCATGCTATCGACCGACCTGAAAGTGGTGCCCATCTCGGTAGGCCAAAAGACCTACGACGGCACGCCGTTTCCGCTGGTGCTCGAGTGCCAATCGCCCGATGTAACGCTCGAAGCGGCGTGTGCCTGGGTTCGGCCGCGCAGCGCTGAGTTGTGCGCCGACGCCGAGAAGGCCGGGACCGTGCTGTTCCGCGGCTTTCCGCTGCGCACGCCCGAAGATTTCGACCAGTTCATCCAGGCGTTCGGGCTCGAGAACTTCGCCTACGAAGACTCGCTCTCGAACGCGGTGCGCGTGAACAAGACGCCGCGCGTGTTCACGGCCAACGAGGCGCCGCCGCACGTGAACATCTACTTCCACCATGAGATGGCCCAAACGCCGCTGTACCCGAGCAAGCTGTTTTTCTTCTGCGAGAAGCCGGCCGAGGAAGGGGGCGCGACGCCGCTTTGCCGATCGGATCTGTTGTGGAATG
>DASZPI010000473.1:0-2694 GCA_035550355.1 Pirellulales bacterium | reverse complement strand
GAGCGGCTGGTGCGGGTCGCGGCGCGCTGGGGCGTGACGAAGCTGCGGATCACCGGGGGCGAGCCGCTGGTGCGCGCCGATCTGCCGCAACTGATCGCGCGGCTGGCCCGAGTGCCGGGGATCGTCGACCTGGCGCTCTCGACCAATGGCATGCTGCTTGCCGAACAAGCCTCGGCGCTGGCCGCGGCCGGCTTGAAGCGTGTGAACATCAGCCTCGATGCGATGAATGCCGCCGTGTTCGAGCGTGTTTCACGGCGCAAAGGCTTTGAGCGCGTGCTCGAAGGTATCGCCGCGGCGGCGCAGGCAGGGTTCGACCCGATCAAGCTCAACACGGTTGTCGTGCGGGGGATCAACGAAGACCAGATCGTGCCGTTGGCGCGCTACGCGCGCGAGCATCGCTTTCACCTGCGGTTTATCGAATTCATGCCGCTCGATGCCGACCGCAATTGGGCCAAGCCCCAGGTCTTGGCCGGCGAGCAAATCCGCGCCGAAATCGAACGAGCGCTCGAACCTTTGTACCCAGTCAGCGGCGCCGATCCCCATCAGCCCGCCGTCGATTATCAGTTCCTCGATGGCACGACGACCATCGGCTTCATCAACACCGTCACTCAACCGTTCTGCGGCGACTGCAATCGGCTACGCGTAACCGCCGAGGGACAATTGCGGAACTGCCTGTTCGCGACCGACGAGTGGGATGCTCGACGAGCGATGCGCGCCGGCGGCAGCGACGACGAGCTTGCCGAGCTATTGCGCGCGTGCGTGGGCGCGAAGCGCGCCGGGCACGGCATCGATTCCCATGATTTTCTTCGTCCGCGTCGGGCGATGTTCCAGATCGGCGGCTAGCAGCGAGCAGGCGACCGCGCGGTGAACCGCATCTATCTCGACAACGCCGCCACGACCTGGCCCAAGCCTCCGGCCGTCTACGAGGCGGTCGAGCTGCATTTGCGCAACCTGGGCGCCTCGGCGGGTCGCAGCCTGTACGACGAAGCGCTGCGCGCCGCGGAGGCAGTGCGCCGAGCGCGCGAAGGTGTTGGACGACTGCTGAATGCCGACTCACGCCAGATTGTGTTTGCGCACAACGGCACTGACGCGCTGAATCTCGCATTGCATGGGCTGCTCGACGAGCATGGCGGGCGGGTGGTGACCTCGGTGGCCGAGCATAATTCGGTTCTCCGCCCCCTGCGGTTCCTCGAACAGCGCCAACGAATCGACATCACGCGCGTCGGCGTCGATGCCAGCGGCGTCGTCGACCTGGATGCTATGCGCAGCGTCCTGGCGAGCGGCAATGTTCGCCTGGTGGCGATCACGCATGCCTCGAATGTGACCGGCGCGATTCAACCCGTCGACCAGATCATCGCGATGGCGCACGAGGTCGGAGCCTTGGTGTTGATCGACGCCGCGCAAACCTTGGGCGAGTTGCCGATCGACGCCAGGCAGCTTGGGGTCGACCTGCTGGCCGCGCCGGGTCACAAAGGCCTGCTGGGCCCGCTGGGAACGGGAGTGTTGTACCTGCGGCCGGGCGTCGAACGGCAGCTTGCGCCGCAGCGACAGGGAGGCACCGGCAGCGCGAGCGACTCGGATGTTCAGCCGACAGAATTGCCCGAGATGTTTGAGAGCGGCAGTCTGAATGTCCCGGCGATTGCCGGACTCGGCGCAGGGATCAACTATCTGCGCGAACGTGGAGTCGCTCGGGTCCGCGCTGCGACGGTAGGCTTGTGCGAGCGATTGCTCGATGGTCTGCGCGGCATTGCGAATGTGCGGATTTACGGTCCGCCCGATGCTGCGTCGCGCACGGGAATCGTGAGCATCACGCTCGATGGCTGCGATCCCCACGAGTTGGCGTCGATGCTCGAGACGACTTATCGCATTCAAGCGCGGGCTGGGCTACACTGCGCCGGTGCGATGCACGCAGTCCTCGGTACGTCGCCGACGGGTGGAACGTTGCGATTCAGCCTCGGTCCCTTCACCACCGAGGGCGACCTCGACGCCACGATCGTCGCGATGCGTGAAATCGCCCACGCCTTGAACACTCGTTGACAAAAGTATCTGCCGGAATCTTCGAAGGAGCGCCATGAGCGACGAACCCTGGTACAAGGACGGACTACGGTTTCAATGCACCCAGTGTGGCGATTGCTGCACTGGCGCTCCGGGTTACGTGTGGGTCAACCGCGAGGAGATCGTCGCGCTGGCTGCGAAGATCGGCGTGCCGGTCGAAGAGTTCGAGAAAAAGTATGTCCGCCGTGTCGGGGTGCGACTGAGCCTGGTCGAGTTTCCCAATGGCGACTGCGTGTTCTTCGACTCGAAGAAACGCAAGTGTACGGTCTACGAAGCGCGGCCGCGCCAATGCCGCACCTGGCCGTTCTGGCAGTCGAACCTGCGTTCGCCCGAAACCTGGAAGGAGACTTGCGAGGTTTGTCCGGGCAGCGGCCGCGGCGACCTGGTGCCGCTCGAGCGGATCGTCGAGCAATTGCAGGTCATCCGGGTTTAGCAGACGTTGCGGCGCATTCGACGACGGTTCTTAAATCGACCATCACCAAGCGACAAGGTCGCACATTCCGGCCCCCGAGCGAGCGTGCCTCGAACTGCCAGCTTACCCTACCGAAGAAGGGTGAGAAAGCGTCGCGACGGCTACGGGGCGGCAGTCTTTTCGTCGCTCGAAGATGACGGCTCTCCGGCCGTTAGCACGACTGTGGC
>DASZPI010000472.1:0-1949 GCA_035550355.1 Pirellulales bacterium | reverse complement strand
GGATACGACTTTCTGGTTCTGGGGCACGAGTCGTTCGGCATCGTCGAGCAGGTTGGCTGGGCGGTGAAGCACGTTAAGCCCGGCGACTACGTGACCGCAACTGTCCGCCGGCCTGGTGGCAGCATCTACGACAAGATCGGCACCAGCGACATGACCAGCGAGGAAACGTACTACGAACGCGGCATCAACCTGCTGCACGGTTTCATGACCGAGTACTACGTCGACGACGCCGAGTTTATCGTCCGCATGCCGGTCGGGCTCAAGCATCTACACGTGCTGGCCGAGCCGATGAGCTGCGCCGCCAAGGCGGTGCAGCAAGCGTACGAGGTGCAACGACGATTGCGCGTGTGGCGGCCGCACAAGGCGTTTGTGATGGGCGCGGGGCAAATCGGCCTGTTAACAACGTTGGTGCTGCGGCTGCGCGGCCTCGAGGTATACACCCTAGCCCGCTCGAAGGCGCCGACCCTGCCTTCGGAGATCGCCACCGGCATGGGGGCCACGTACATCAGCACGCGCGAAACTCCGCTCGAAGAACTGGCCAAGCAGGTGGGCAAAGCCGACTTGATTGTCGATGCCACGGGCTCGAGCGCCCAGGCGTTCGGCGCGATGAAGGTGCTGGGGCACAACGGCGTGTTGGTGTGGACCAGCGTGACCGGCGGGCACGAGCACGTCGAGTTGCCCAGCGACAAGATCAACCTTGACTGGGTGCTCGGCAACAAGCTGCTCGTGGGCAGCGTGAACGCCAACCGCGAGCACTTTGAAATGGGCATCAAGGACATGGCCATGGGCGAAGTCACCTGGCCGGGCGTGCTCGAACGGATCCTCACGCACCCGGTGCAAGGTCTCGAAAACTACCAGCGCATGATGGAACTGCTGGTCGACAACCGCAACCAAGGTGCGCTGAAGGTGTACATGGAAGTGGGCAAGGAATAGCGCCCGTGTTCGCCGCGACCGGTGGCGAGCGTTCGCTCAGGCGTATCCACGCTCGCGCATCCACGCCAGGTAGGCCCGCGCGTACCGGTCGAGATTTTCGAGCGCGCCGCCGCCGCGCAACGGCGAACACATTTCGTAGGTGGCAATGCCGTCGAAACCACCATCCTTAAGCCCGGCAAAAAATGCCGCGTAGTCGATGAACCCCGTGCCGAACGGAACGGCGCGGACCATGGCGGGTTGCTGCGGCTGGTAATTCACCAAGGCCGGTCGATAGGCGAAGCGTTCGAACCGCACGTAGTCGGCGTTCGTGGTAATCACCGTGTGCGGGGCGGCGGCGCGAGCGGCGTCGTACACATGCTCGCCGCGCAAGGCCGGCGACCAGGCATCGAACCCCAGCTTGCAATTCGATCGACCGACATCGGCGAGCAACTCGAGCAACGCGTCGGTCGCGACGGCCAGGTCGTGATGGTTTTGAACCGCTAGCGTCATTCCGAACGGCTCGAGTCGATCGCACATCTCGCGCAGCATGCCGACCGTGCTGTTCCACAGCGTGGTGGGATTCGCCTGCGACTCGTAGGCCGTGAACACGCGAATAATTTTTGTTCCCAGCAATGCGCCGAGCCGCGCCAGGCGTTCAACGTACGCAATCTGCAACTCGAGATACGGCACCTCGGCCGCAGCGCCGCCGGCCGCATCGACATAGGCGCCGATGACGGGAGCCTGCACAGCAGTTTCGCGCAACACGTCGCAAAGTTGCTCGATCTCGCGCTCGCGGAAATCGAGCATGGACAGGTGAGGCCGTTTGCCGGCGAGCATGACGCTCGAATAGCCGAGCTTCGCGGCATGGCGGATAAACGCTGGCAGATCGAGCGCCTGTTGTCCCCACAGGCCGGCGTAGCTGATCGAAAACAGGGCGGGTGTCATCCGTCGATCACTCCGCCGCGCCGTGCACCAATGCCTCGATTTGGCGCTGTGCCGGCTGCGATTGCCAGACCAATAAACAGTGCGATGCGGAA
>DASZPI010000471.1:0-5744 GCA_035550355.1 Pirellulales bacterium | reverse complement strand
AAACCCAGGATTTGAGCCACGATCTGCGATATGTTGAGTGGACCACCGCCCTTGAGACTGCCACATGGTACATGAGCCGCCGCTGGGTTGCACAAAGGACGATCTCGACACGCCGGCGCTGTGCGTCGACCTGGACGTGATGGAAGCGAACATCGCCGCCGTGGCCAAGAGCTGCCGCGAGGCGGGGGTCGCGTGGCGGCCGCATGCCAAGGGGCACAAGAACGCATCGATCGCGCACCGGCAGCTTGCCGCGGGCGCGATCGGCGTCACCTGCGCCAAATTGGGCGAGGCCGAGGCGATGGCCCGCGCCGGCATTCGCGACTTGCTGATCGCCAACCAGATTGTCGGGTCCAAAAAACTGGCGCGGCTGTCCGCGCTGCGCCGAGTTGCCGACCCGATCGTGTGCGTCGATCATCGCGAACAACTCGAACCGCTGGCCGCCGCCATGGCCGGGGCAGGGGAGTCGGCACGCGTGCTGGTGGAAGTGGACCTGGGTATGAACCGCGCGGGCGTGGCGCCGGGCAACGCAGTCGTCGAGCTGGCGCAGCTTGTCGATCGCCTGCCGGGCGTTGAGCTGGCCGGCGTGATGGGCTACGAGGGACATTTGCTGGCCGTGGCCGATCAGCGCGAGAAGCGCGCTCGGATCGGCGAAGCGCTCGGCATGCTGGTCGAGAGCGCGAATGCGCTGCGCCGCGCGGGGCTGCCGTGCCCAATCGTCTCGTGCGGCGGCACCGGGTCGTACACGATCGCCACCCAGCAGCCAGGCATTACCGAAGTGCAGGCCGGCGGGGCGATCTTCATGGACGCCTTTTACCGCCACGAGTGCGCCCTGGCCGAGTTGAACTTCGCGCTCACGGTGCTGACCACCGTGGTCGGTCGTCCGGCGCGCGAACGGGCGATCATCGATGCCGGTCGCAAGACGCTGAACATCGAGGTCCGCAAGCCGTTGGTCGTCGGACGCCGCGGAGTCGAAGTCGATCGACTCTCGGCCGAGCATGGTCAGTTGCACGTGAGCGCCGAGGCCGACGAGCTGCGCATCGGCGCGCGCATCGAGCTCGTGCCCGGCTATGCCGACCTGACCGTGATGCTGCACGATCGCCTGTACGGTTTCCGCCGCGGCCGGCTCGAGGCGATCCTGCCGGTCGAATCGCGCGGCGTGGTGTGGTGACGCGCGACACGATTCGCGCAAGTGCGGCCCCCGGCGACTCGGCGAGGGCTAACGGACGATGATCTTTTCCAGTGCGTCGAGCAGCGGCGCCTGGTCGGGATGAATCAAGCGGCGGGCGTCGTCGAGCGAAACAAACTCGGCGCGGTCGACTTCCCACGACGCTGGCTTGGGCGCGGCGTCGTGCGGCGCGGGCCCCGCAAAGCCGTGCACCGTCTTGCGACTTTTGCGATACGTGACCGACCCCACCGATTCGAGTTCGCCGGCCTCGACCCCCGCTTCCTCGCGCGTTTCGCGCCGGGCTGCCGCCTCGAGCGATTCGCCCTCGTCGGGCAAGCCTTTAGGAATGCTCCAAGGCGCGCGACGGTTGTAGTTGCCCGAGGGGTGCACCAACAGCACCTCCACTCCCTGTTGCCCGCGGCGCCACAGCAGCGTTCCGGCACTGGTTTGCATATAATCGCCAGTCTTGCACAAACGTCTACGGAGTTGGGTTCGACGACCGATGATCGCAGAACTTGTATCGTGGATCGAGGTTGTCGTCGTGTTTCTGGCACAGGGCATTGGCCTGTTCGTGGTCGCTTCGCTGGCGTTCGACGGCGTGCACTGGTTGTTGCATGTCTGCCTGCGATCGCGATGGCCGTTGCTGCGCAAGCTCGCCTGGCCGCACCAGGTGCACCACGACTTTCTCGACCGCGAACTCGTGTTTCACGACGATCGAGTGCGCGACAATCTGTTGTGGCATGTGTTGCCCGAGTACACAACCCAAGTGGCGGTTTGTCTCGCGGGGTTGATGGTGCTGCCGCTCGAGCCCGTCGCCACCGCCATCCTGTTCTTCAGCGGGGCGCTGGCGATTGCGATCGCCACGCGCGGCAAAGACGGCAACCACGTCGCCTTCACCACCGTGCCGCCGACGCACGATCCGGTGTTCATCCGTCCGCCGTACCACGCGCTGCATCATGTCTATCCCGACGCGTACTATGGCTCGTACACGACGTTGTTCGATCGGCTGATGGGCACCGCCTGCCAGCTTCGGGGCAAGCGGATCGCAATGACCGGCGCCTCGGGCGCGTTCGGCAAGCCGTTGAAGCGGTTGCTCGAACGTCGCGGAGCCGAGGTCGTGGCATTGAAGTTCGGCGTCGATTTCGACTACGGCGACTATGCTCGCTGCGACGCGCGGTTGGCCGAGGCCGATATCCTCGTGCTCTGCCACGGCTCGAAGTGCGAGCATGCGATGGCGGCGAACTGCGATTCGTTCGTGGCGCTCGTCGAACGATATAAGCTGCTGGCGCGCGGTCGCCGGCTGCCGGCCGAGGTGTGGGCCGTCGGCTCGGAAATCGAGTTGCATCCCACGTTCGGCAATGCCGAGCTGGTGCCATACCGCGATTCGAAGCGGGCGTTTGCTCGTCATGCGGCCCGGCTGCTGCGCGATCCGCAGATCGTGTATCGCCACATCGTGCCGTCGTCGTTCCGCTCGCCGATGGGACCGGGATTGATGTCGGGCGCTGCGGCAGCGCGGGGGGCGCTGTTTTTGATCGAGCGCGGGTTCCACTATGTCCCGGTCACGTATACCGGAATCGCCCTGCTGAATTACTTGAAGCTGGTGTTCCTGCCGGCGACCGCGGCCTCGACAACGGCCGCACATCCCGCACGGTCAGTATAGCCGGACCGTTGACCGCAGCTTTGCTGTAGCGCGCTTGGCCGCGGTGCGCATGAGCTAACTTTGTTGCAGGATTTTCGCGCGAGCAAGTTTACGCCCCCAGCGCGATATTCACACCTTTTTGCGACCGAGCCGAAACATGACCAGACGCAGCGGAGTCGAGCGCCGCCGCTATTTTCGCGCTCCCATTGCGGCGGGCGGCAATGCCGCGCTGTTGATCTGGGACGACAATCAGGCGGACGTGCGCGTGGTCGAAGAATCGGCCGGCGGCTTCACGGCGGTCAGCATTCTGCCGTTGCCGATCGATCGAGGTGTGAATGGCGAGCTGCGAACCAACGATCGTCGCATGCGCGTGTGTGTGCGCAGCGTCGTCAAGAGCGGCACCGGCGTGCGCATCGGCCTGGAACTGATGGGCGACCTGACGCATAGCGATAACGACCCTCGCAGGCGTCATAAAAAAGGCTGGATGGCCGTCGGCGTGGTCCTTGCCGCGATGGTCGTGCTGGTGCCGATTTTGATGCAGGGACGGGCATGGTCGACGATGCTGGTCATCTTTCCGTTCTTGAAGCCCGAGCCGGGCTGGCGTCCCGAGATGCCGCCGCTGGTGCTCGATAAGGAAGTCCGCCAGATGGTCCGCCGCAACGGCGAGATCGGTCTGCTGTTGGACGGCGAGATCGGTCGACTGCTCGACCTGTCCGATGCGCAGCGGCGCGAGATCGAACGGCTTGTGGAACGCGATCCGGAACGAAACGCCGAGGAGGCCCTCGAAGCCGAGCCGAGCGAACTGCGGATGCTCAACCCCGAACAGCGCTGGAGGCTGCACGAAATCCTCGAACAGTCGACGAGCCCGCTGAAGCTGATTCAACGCCTGGCACTACAGACCTGGCCACGCGCCAATGCACGGCAACTGCTCGATCGCCTGGGGGTCGCTGCCTTGACCGTGTCGAGCACGACCAAGGAGCTGAAGCTCACCCCCGAGCAGCAGAAGAAGATCGCGACCATCATCGAGGCGGCGCTCGACATGTCGGAAGACTTGTATCGCGATGCCAAGGAGACCGACCCGCCGAACGAGCTGAAGGCCAAAGCAAACGCCGCCCTGGAACAGGCGCGCATCGAAGCGATGGCGGTGCTCACGCCCGATCAGGTCCGCATCCTCGAGTTGCTGCCCCGCTAAGGCGACGGCTGCGCCGGATAGTCGTAGGTCCTCTCCTGCCACGACCACCATCGCGCGCACGGCCGCGGATCGATGATCGTCAAGCGATCGCCCGGCCGACCGGCGGCGCGAAAGAACGCCAAGAACGTGCGATGCGTCGGCGGCATCGGCACGTCGAGCGATTCGATCGTGAGCATGCTCAGGTCGTCGATCTCGTTGCCGTGCATCCACAAGCCGCGCGGCGTGTTGGCCGAGTACAAGCAATGGGCCAGGTAGGCGTCGAGCCCGCCAATATAGTAACTGGCCGGCGCCAATAGCAGCGCTGCTCCCACGGCTCGCCACGAGAGTGTCACCGCCTGGAACTGGCCGAGCAGCGAACCGCGCCACGGATACAGCAACCCGATCGCGGCGACGGCCAGCGCCAGGTTCCAAGGCCACACGGCCATGTTCCACTCCAGCCCCAGCGACAGCCCCAAGAACACGCCGACATGGAACAACGCGCCGACGACCGCCGCCGCGCGGCGCGTGGCTGCGAAGGTGCTCAGCACGCCGAGCAAGATCTCGGTCACAGCCACCGTAACGCCGAACGCCGTGATGACCGCCGTTGGCGCCTCGGGAAAGATGCCATGCCACATGAACGGCGCAACATCGGTGTAGAACGCCTCGCTGAACAACTTGTGGATTCCCGAAAATAACCACAGGCTGATCAGGTGCAATCGGCCGACAAACCTTGGCACCGCCGCGGGCAGGGTGCCCAGCAACAACAGGCAGTGCGACACGATCTCCGGCTGCATGCGGGTCTGGTCCATCAGCATGGCCACGAGCACGACCGACGCATGCACCGCCAGTCCGCCGCGCGGCACGATCAGCACCGCCAGGGCCGAGACCATCATCGGCCATCCCATCGAGCATTGCGGCACGCCGCAGGCCGGCAGCAACGGTGGCCAGGCGCGCGCTTCCCACAACGGCCAGGTGATGAGCACCGTGGCGACTTGGGCGGCGACGATCGCGCACCGCGCCACGATCGGCAACCAGTCGCCGACCGAAATCGCCGCCGGCCGAGGCTCGACATTCGTCATTTGCGGACTGTTCGACATGACCCTGCGGCAGCAGCGCGTGCGTGCGGAAAGATTCTGGCGCGGACTCAATCTAACCGGCGGTGCTACAATGGTATATCCATGTCCACCGGCACGGCGACGCCATGTCCCTGCTCATTGACGGCTACAACCTGATCTACGCCGCCGGCATCGTCGGCCGAGGGCTCGGTCCCCACGGGCTCGAACGGTCGCGCATGGCCCTGCTGAACTTCGTGGCCGAGGCGGTCGACAAGTCGCAACTGCCCGCAACCACGGTCGTGTTCGACGCCGCGGGCGCGCCGCCGGGTTTGCCGGCATCGCTCGAGCACCGCGGCATGGCGGTCCGCTTTTCCAAAGGCTACCCGAGCGCCGACGACCTGCTCGAAGAACTCATTCGCGACGACTCGGCGCCACGGCGGCTGACGGTCGTGTCGAGCGATCATCGCGTGCAGCGGGCGGCGCGCCGCCGACGGGCCCACGCCATCGACAGCGACGTGTGGTTCCACGAGGCGATCGAACGCCGCAAGACGCGACCCGCCGCGCCACCGCCGAGCGCCAAGCCGACCATCGCCGGCGAAGATGAAGTCGATTACTGGCTGCGGCAGTTCGGCCAGATCGATGCTCCGCCGGGCGACGCGATCTTTCCGCCCGGCTACGCCGACGATCTGGAAGCGTAGCCGACTTTCTTGACAG
>DASZPI010000470.1:0-11066 GCA_035550355.1 Pirellulales bacterium | reverse complement strand
CTCGCTGCGCGTCGCGGCTAAACGAGGGACATCGAACATATGCCCGCAACAGAACAAACCTGGCGCAACCTCAAGGCCATGCACGTGGTGTTCGGCCTGTCGGCGATCGCCATGCTAGTCACCACGGTGTGGATGCTCGCGGCCGATCACAATCGCGAGTGGAAGGACTACCAGCGAAAATTCCAGGATGTAGAAACCTGGACCGCCGAAAGCCGCATTCGCGAGCAGAAGACCGGCGAGTTCGAGAAAGAAGACCAGGCGCTGGACGACGCCCTCCAGGCCGAACGCGCCAAGGCGCCGAATCCCGACCTGGTGGCGCTGTTCGTCGAACGCGCGAAGCCGCTGGCCAACGTCAACGGGTACGACATCCAGGCCGTCGAGCGCGACGAGTCCGAGATCGCCTCGACCGCGCCCGGCACGAAGGAAATGATCAACCGCCGCCACAAGCTGCTCGACGACATGCAGGCGTTGATCAAGAAGGCGCGGTTCGTCGAAGATCGCAAGTCGGGCGAATTGAAATTCGAACGCGCGAACCTCGACGTCGTGCGCAGCCAATACTCGATTGCCGTCGACCAGGAGCGCAGCGAAGCCGAGCAGGCCCGCGTCGAACAGCACGTCGAGCAGATCGAACGGCGGGTCGAAGACATGGCCCTGTCCGCGCAGTCGGCCAAGACACATCGCCTCGAGCTCGAAGCGATCTACGGCAAAATCGTCGCCGACGAGGCCGCCGCGCTCAAAGCGCTCAACGATCACGCCGGCGCGCTCAAGCGGCTGCAAACCGCATACGAAGAGCGGCGACCGAACTTCGGCAAACGCTTGCTCGAGATGCCGATCATCGACGCCTTCGGCCGACCGTTGAAGGTCGACAACCTGTGGCTGCCGCAGCTCACGTTCAACAACAACTTTCGCGACGTCGCCCGGTTCGACCGCTGCACGACCTGCCACCAGGGGATCGAGAAAACCGCGCCCGGTTCGGCCGTCGAGCCTGGCTACGAACCGATTCGCCGCGTGGTCGTCAAGCTCGCCACGCCCAAGGAACCCCCGGCCACCGGGGCCTCGACCGCCGACGTGTACGGCATGGTGCTGGCCGATCGCGGCTTGATCGACGCCAACGACGTGACCGTCGAGGTGGTTTGGCCGCAAACCCTCGCCGCGCAAGCGTTGCTCGAAGCGGGCGATGTGATCGAACGGATCAACGACGTGAAGATCGTCGACCGCTCGCTGGCGGTGCGCTATCTGCTGCAAAGCGTTGCCTGGGGCAAGCCGTTGGAACTGGGCATTCGGCGCGGCGTGCCGCAGCCGTTCAACTCGCATCCGCGGCTCGATTTGTTCGTGGGCAGCCTGAGCCCGCACAAGCTGGGCGATGTCGGCTGCACCATCTGCCACGAAGGGCAGGGGAGCGCCACGCAGTTCAAGTGGGCCTCGCACACGCCGAACACTCCCAGCGAAGCCGACGTTTGGTCGACCAAGCACGGTTGGTTCAACAATCATCATTGGATCTATCCGATGATGCCGACGCGGTTTGCCGAGAGCACCTGCCTGAAGTGCCACCACGAGGTGACCGAACTCGAAGCCAGCGAGCGGTTCCCCGATCCACCGGCGCCGAAAGTGGTCGAAGGCTTCAACACGATCCGCCAGTTCGGCTGCTTCGGCTGCCACGAGATCAACGGGTGGGACGGTCCGAAGAAGCGCCGCGGACCTGACCTGCGCGCCGAGCCGCCGTACTTCGCTGCCGCCGCGGAAATCCTGGCCGACCCGAAGCTCGACGATCGCATGCGGGCATTGGCCGCCGAGGTGGTCGCGCATCCCGATCAGACCGCCAGCCGCAAACAGTTGGCCGAGATGATTCGCGAACAGTCCAGCGGCACCGACGCCGAGAAAAGCGCACTAGCCGCCAACACCAACAAGATGGCCGAGATCGTCGGCGCCGACGACGAAACTCCCGGTCAGTTCCGCAAGGTTGGTCCCAGCCTGCGCTACGTGGCCAGCAAGGTCGACCTGGCGTTCCTAGTGAACTGGATTCGTCGGCCCCAGGATTTTCGTCCGAATACGAAGATGCCGCAGTTCTTCGGCCTCTGGGATCACCTGACTCCCGAAGCGAAGGTGAACGCCGACGGCAGCATTCAGCGCGACGCGCAAGGCTACCCGGTGATGGAAGAGTCGCCGGGACTGCGCGAGTCGGAAAAGTTCGAGCCGATCGAAATTCGCGCGATGGCCGAGTACCTGCTGTCGGCCAGCGAAAAATTCACCTACCTCGACAAGCCGGCAGGGGTGGACGAAAAGCCGTCGGTCGAGCGCGGCAAGCTGGCGTTCCAGACGCGTGGCTGCCTGGCTTGCCACCGTCATCCGGATTTCCCCGAGGCCAAGAACACGCAAGGGCCTGATCTCGCGCGGCTAGGCTCGAAGCTCACCGGCACGCGTGGCGCACGTTGGTTGTATAGCTGGGTCCGCGAGCCGAACCGCTACCACGCGCGCACCGTAATGCCCAACGTGTTTTTGGAGCCGAAGCAGCTCGACGCGAGCAAACCCGACAGCCCGCTGGTCGATCCGGCCGCCGACATCACCGCGTACCTGCTCACGTCGCAAGGTTGGAAGCCGGGCGACGTGCCGGCAGTCGATGCTGCCGCGCTCGACGAGCTGACCGGCAAGTTCCTCGTCGGCTCGTTCACGCGCGAACAGACCGACAACTACGTGAAGAACGGCATCCCTGCCGACCGCGCCGGCGAATTAAAGGGCGACGAGGCGGTGCTGGTGGTCGACGGCAAAACCTCGCCCGAGGATTTGCAGAAGAAGAAGTTGCTGTACGTGGGTCGCCGCTCGATCGGCCGCCTGGGCTGCACCGGCTGTCACGATGTTCCCGGGTTCGAAGACGCCAAGCCGATCGGCACCGGCCTGGCCGACTGGGGCCGCAAGGAGACCTCGAAGCTGGCGTTCGAGCAGATCATTCCGTACCTGGCGCGTCGGCAGCACGAGGCGTCGGAACATCCCGGCCACGGCGACAGCGAAATTGCAGTGCGCAGCGCCGAGCACAGCGCGCAGAGCTTCAATGCCGACGATCGCGCCGAGCACGAATCATCGGCCGAAGAGCTGAACCACGTCGCGCATCTCACCAGCCACGACGTGAACGCCGACGCCGGCTTCTATATCGACGCGCTGTTGCACCATCAGCGTGAAGGGTTCATCTGGCAAAAGCTCCGCGAGCCGCGCAGCTACGACTACAAGAAGACCGAGAACAAGGACTACACCGAACGGCTGCGGATGCCGAAGTTCTACTTCTCGCCCGAGCAGCGCGAGGCAGTGATCAGCTTCGTGCTGGGACTGGTCGCCGAGCCGCCGGCGGCGCGTTACGTGTACAAGGGCTCGCCGCGCAACCAGGCGATCCAAAAAGGGCAGCAACTGCTGGCCAAGTACAACTGCACCGGCTGCCATACCACGCGCATGGAAGAGTGGGCCTTCGATTACAAGCCGTTCAAGCAAGGCGACGACGCCTCGTTCCAGCCGCCGCCGGAGTGGAACGACTACGCCTTTTTGAAGCCGCACTTCACGCCGGCCGAATTGGCGCTGTCCAAGAAGACCGATCGCCGCGGGTTGGGGCATGCCGTGGTCAATGGCATGCCGCGAGCCGAGACCGGCGAAGACGACGAAGGCCGCACGCTGTACTTCTTCGAGCTGTGGAAGAACGTGCCGATCGACGGGCACGCCTGGGCGGTCGGCGGACAGGATGTGCCGATCGTCGATGGCACGATCACCGCCAAGCGTCCGCCCGAAGGGGGCGACCTGGCGCGGCTGCTGCACCCGGTAGTGCTCGACCTGGAGCGCAAGACCAACCCCAACGCCAAGCCCAGCGACGCCTGGGGCTGGGTGCCGCCGCCGTTGGTCAACGAAGGCATCAAGGTGCAGACCGATTGGCTGCACGATTTCTTGCTCGATCCGTATCCGATCCGCCCGGCAGTGGTGCTCCGCATGCCGCGGTTCAACATGTCGAGTGCCGAGGCCAGCGCGCTGACGAACTACTTTGCCGCGGTCGATAACGCCGACTACCCGTACGAGTTCGACCCGCGGACCCGCAGCGAGTACCTCAGCTCGGCCGAGGCGGCGCACCCGAACCGGCTGCGCGAAGCGCTGAATATCATGACCGACAACAATTACTGCGTGAAATGCCATCTGATCGGCGACTACGCCCCCAGCGGCGCCGTGACCGCCATGGCGCCGCAGCTAAACCGCGTGGCGCAGCGCCTGCGGCCCGAATTTCTCGAGCGCTGGATCGCCAATCCCAAGCGGCTGCTACCCTACACCGGCATGCCGGTGAACTTCCCGCCCGACAAGCCGGCCGATCAGAAGCTGTTCAAAGGCGACAGTCGCGATCAGTTGGAAGCGGTGGTTGACCTGCTGTTGAACTGGCCGATGTACATGGACCAGCAGACCTCGATCAAGCCGATGGTGAAGCCGCCGCCAGCGGCGGCCGCCGGGGCGGAGTGAGTAGGTGAGTAGGTGCTGCGAATGAATGTGAAATTTGAGATTTACAAAATGAAATTCCGCGACTGCCTCCTGCCGGCTGCCCTCTGCGTACTTGCCGCAGGCGCATGCGGCCGCAGCGACTCGGGACCGCCACCCGGCGCGCCGTCGGACATGCCTGAACTTTCCGTTGAAGCTCCCGCAGTCACGGCGGGAGACGATCAAGCTGCGGCCAAGGGCGCGGAAAAGCCCAAGGCCGCCAAGGGAGACTGAAATGACCCGTTCGATCGCACGCATCGTTTTGCTTTCGCTGGCCGTCGCGTTGCTCGGCCTCGGCGCCACCGCCCAAGCCCAATGGGGAAACGTCAAGGCAAAGTTCGTCTACGGCGGCGCTCCGCCCACGCCACCGGCCATCAACCCGAACAAAGACCCCGAAGTCTGCGGCAAGCACAAGCTCGTGGACGAAGCACTGTTGGTCGATCCCAACGGCGGCATCGCCAACGTCGTGCTCTATGTCCGCACGAAGGGCGTGAAGGTCAACCCCGATTACGACAAGACCGCGAACGACAAGGTCGTCTTCGACAACAAGGGGTGCCGTTTCGAGCCGCACGTGCTGACGGTCCGCCTGACGCAGACGGTCGAGCTGCACAACTCCGATCCGGTCGGCCACAACAGCAACCTGCAACCGCTCGGCGACACGCCGGTCAACCCGCTGCTGCCCGGCGGCGCTGAGGCCGACTACAAGTTCAACCGCGCTCAAACGATCCCGGTCCCCGTAACCTGCAACATCCACCCTTGGATGAAGGGCTACATTCTGCCGCGCGACAACCCGTATGCTGCGGTCTCGGCCGCCGATGGCACGCTCGAGCTGAAGAACGTGCCGACCGGCGAGCTCGAGTTCCAGGCCTGGCACGAAAAGTCGGGCTATCTGGACACGCCCAAGTGGCCCAAAGGCAAGTTCACTCTCACGGTCAAGGCCGGCGACAACGACCTGGGCGAAATCAAGGTCGATCCCGCCCTGTTCAACAAGTAACGATTTAACAAGTAACGCGGCTCAGCAAGTAAGAAGCTTTTCGATGACCATGCGTGTTGAGATGCGTTGGGCGTGTGCGACGCTGCTGCTGGCAGCCGTTGCCGGTTGTTCGCAGTCGATGGGCAGCGCACCGGCCGCCGACATGAAGCTCGTCGCCGAGCTACGCTCGGGCGGCGGCACGGGCACCGGCGGCGCCGTGGCCGCACAGCCTACCGGCACCGGCTGGGCCACGCTCAAAGGCGTGTTCAAGCTCGGCGGCTCAGCACCCGATGTCGGCGTGCTGTCGACCGCCAACAAGGACGGCGCGGTCTGCGGCGCGAGCGTTCCCAACCAAACGCTCGTGGTCGACCCGTCGAGCAAGGGAATCGCGAACATCGTGGTCTATGCCCGCAAAGTGTCGCGGGTGTTCGACGATTACAAAAAGGCGCCCGGTCAGCGGGTCGAGTTCGATCAAAAGAAATGCTTGTTCCTGTCGCACGTCTTGGGCGTGCAGACCAAGGACACGGTGGTGATCAAGAACTCCGACCCGATCGGCCACAATACCAGCCTCACCCCGCCTGGCCAGCAAGGCATTAACCCTCTGCTCCCTTCCGGAGGCGAAGCGGAATACAAGTTCGCCAAGGCCGTCGCGATGCCGGTCGATACGACGTGCAGCATTCATCCGTGGATGAAGGCGTACATTATCGCCCGCGACGACCCGTACTTTGCCATCACCAAGCCCGACGGCTCGTTCGAAATCGCCAACCTGCCGGCCGGCGAGGAAATTGAATTTCAGGTGTGGCAAGAGATTAAGGGCAACGGCTTCGACGTGCCTGGCCTGACCGCCAAGGGACGCTTCAAACGCAAACTTGCCGAAGGTGCGACGGAAGATTTGAAAGTGATCGAAATTCCCGCCTCGGCACTGCAATAACCATGAAAAGATTCTCAGCACGCATTCCTTGCCTACTGCCCGCCGCCCTGTGCCTGCTGTTGGTCGGTTGCGGCCGCGCGCCGGCGCCGCAGTTTACCTTGAACATGCAGGGGCGCGATCCCAAAGACTTCGTTAACAACAAAGAGAACGCCGAGAACATCAAGGGGCGCCAGGATATTGCCACCGCGCTGTACGCGATGTTCGGCGAGCCGGACGATCCGTACGTGTTTCCCGAAAGCGGGCTCGACCTGGCGAAGATCAAGCTCGCCGCCGGTCCGTTTGGCGGCAACGCCGACGGCAGCCAGCGCGGACTGTACCGTCAGCACTGCGTGCACTGCCACGGCATCACCGGCGATGGCGCGGGCCCGACCGCGCAGTTCCTGAATCCGTACCCGCGCGACTACCGTCGCGGCATGTACAAGTTCAAGAGCACCGAACGCGCCGCCCGGCCGACGACCGCCGACCTGCGGCGGATTGTGCACGAAGGGATTGCCGGCACGGCGATGCCGTCGTTCGGCCTGCTGCCATCGGACGAGATCGACGCGCTGGTCGAGTACGTGAAGTACCTGTCGATCCGCGGCGAAGTCGAGACGTCGATGGGCATCACCGTCTATACCGACGAAGAACCGCTCGACATGACGCGCACCGCGCTGGTCGATACGCACTTGAAACCCATTGCCGATGCTTGGGCTGCGGCCGACCAGGCGATCATCGAGGTGCCCGACCATCCGTCGGTGGCTGATCAAAAGCAGTGGCTGGCCGGCGGCGAGGCGTTGTTCCGCGGCGCGAAGGCGCAATGCATGAAGTGCCACGGCCCCACGGCCCTGGGCGACGGCAGCGAGGAAGCCTTGTTCGACGACTGGAACAAAGAAAAGAATCTCGAGTTCGCCCACCGCTGGCTGCTGCCCAAACAGCAAATTCAGCCGCGCAACTTGCGAATGGGCATTTATCGGTTCGGCCGCAGCCCGGCCGACATGTATCGCCGCGTGCACGCAGGGATCAACGGCACGCCCATGCCCGGCGGCTTCATCGGCCCGGGCAACCCGAACAACCTGAAACCCGAAGAGATCTGGCAGATCGTCGATTACATCCGCACGCTACCGTACGGCGACATCGACCCGGCATTGGGCAACCAGATTACGTGGAACGCACAACGAAGTTCGACCAACCATACTGAATGACGAATGACTGATGACGAATGACTAACGAATGACGAATTACGAAAACCGAATGGACGACATTTGTCATTCGGAATTCGTCATTCTCTCGACATTAGACATTCGTCATTAGTCATTCCAAGCGGAGCGCCTCGTGGGACGATACTGGAGCTTTTTGTTCTTGCTGGTGCCGATTCTCGGCGTCGGCATGTTCGTCTGGGCCGCCGACGGCGCCATGTGGATGCCGCGCGACGTGTCGGAGCACGGCCACGAAATCGACCACCTCTGGAACTTCATCCTCATTCTCACCGGCGTGGTGTTCATCGCCACCGAGGTGGTGTTGTTCTGGTTCCTGTGGCGGTACGAGGCTTCCAGCCATGCCGACCCGGTGAAGTTCACGCACGGCAGCCACAACCTGGAAGTGGTCTGGACGATCCTGCCCGCCGCCACGCTGCTGTTCATTGCGATTTACCAGATGAACGCCTGGGCCGACGTGAAAATCCGCCGGCCCGACATGCCGCCGACCGTCGAGGTGATGGCGCGCCAGTTCGAATGGCGGCTGCGCTTCCCGGGGCCCGACGGCCGGTTCGATACGCCCGACGACATCCATGGCCTGAACGACTTGCACGTGCCGGTGGACGAAGACGTGCTGATCGACCTGAAGAGCATGGACGTGCTGCACGACCTGTTCCTGCCCAACCTGCGCGTCAAGCAAGACGCGGTGCCGGGCATGAAGATTCCCGTCTGGTTCCGCGCCAAGGAGGTCGGTCAATTCGACCTGGTGTGTGCCGAGCTGTGCGGCTGGGGCCACTACAAAATGAAAGGCCGGCTCACGGTCGAACCGCGATCCGACTACGAAGCGTGGCTGAAGAAGTTGGCCGAAGATCAGAACACGATGAAGTGAGTTACGAATGATGCTTGAACGGAGCACGCTGCCGGTCATCACTCATCATTCCTAATTCATAACTTTCCCCGAGGCTCCCATGAGCGTCTTTACCGAAGAAAAGCATCCGCACGTTGCCGGGGCCACGCACGCGCACGACGTGGCGGCCGAGCATCACGCGCATAGCTTTATCAGCAAATATGTCTTCTCGCTCGATCACAAGGTGATCGGCATCCAGTTTCTGTTCTCGACGCTGCTGTGGTTCATCGTCGGCGGCCTGCTGGCCTTGGGCGTGCGCTGGCAGTTGGCCTGGCCGTGGAGCAACATGCCGATCCTCGGGCCGATGTTCCCCGAAGGACAGATTCCGCCCGAGACGTACACGATGCTGTTCACCATGCACGCCAGCGTGATGATCTTCTTCGTGATCATCCCGATTCTCGCCGGCGCCTTCGGCAACTTCCTGATCCCGCTGATGATCGGCGCCGACGACATGGCGTTTCCCACGCTGAACATGCTCAGCTACTGGTTCATGTGGCCGGCGTTCGCGTGCATGATCGCCTCGTTCTTTGTCGAAGGCGGGGCAGCGTCGTCGGGATGGACGGCGTACGCGCCGCTGTCGGTCGTGCAGTCGGCCGCTCCGGGCAGCCACACGGGACAGACACTCTGGCTGCTGGGCCTGATCTTCGTCGGCATCTCGTCGATGATGGGCTCGGTCAATTACATGACCACAATCATCCAAATGCGCGCCCCCGGCATGACGATGTTCCACCTGCCGATGACGATCTGGGGCATGTTCATCACCGCCGTCCTGCAAGCCTTCGCGCTGCCGGTGCTCACCGCGGCGCTGTTCATGCAACTGCTCGATCGCGTGGCGGGCACCGGCTTCACCCTGCCCGAAGGGTTGATCGTGAACAACGCCCCGGCCGTTAGCGGCGGCGGACAGGCGCTGTTGTGGCAGCACTTGTTCTGGTTCTACTCGCATCCGGCCGTGTACATCATGATTCTGCCGGCCATGGGCATGGTCAGCGACATCATCGCCTGCTTCGCCCGCAAGCCGTTGTTCGGCTACAAGCCGATGGTCTATTCGATCTCCGGCATCGCGGGGCTGGGCTTTATCGTCTGGGGGCACCACATGTTCATGTCGGGCATGAACCCGGCATTGGGCATGACGTTCATGGTGTCGACGATGATGATCGCCCTGCCCAGCGCCATCAAAGTGTTCAACTGGCTGGGCACCATTTGGGGCGGACGCGTGCACTTCACCGCGCCCATGTTGTTCGCCCTGTCGTTCGTGGCGATGTTCATCATCGGCGGCCTGAGCGGCATCTTCATGGCCGCCACGCCGGTCGATATTTTCATTCACGACACGTATTTCATCGTGGCCCACATCCACTACGTGCTGTTCGGCGGCACGGCGCTCGGCGTGTTCGGCGCGGTGTATTTCTGGTTTCCGAAAATGTTCGGCCGGATGATGAACGAGACTTGGGGCAAGATTCACTTTTTCCTGTCGTTCATCTTTTTCAACGGCACGTTTTTTCCAATGCACATCCTGGGCGCGGGCGGCTTTCCCCGCCGCCTGGCCGACCCGTACCACTACGAGTCGTTCGCCTACATGCAGCCGATGAACCAGTTCATCACGATCTGCGCGCTGGGCATGGGGGCGGCGCAGTTGATCTTTGCGGTCAACTTCGTCTACAGCATTTTCTGGGGACCGAAAGTCGGGCGCAATCCGTGGCACTCGAACACGCTCGAATGGTTCGCCCCTTCGCCGCCGGGGCACGGCAACTTCGACGCCCAACCGATCGTCTACCGCGGCCCGTACGAATATGGCTCGCCCGAGGTCGATACCGACAACTATCCCCAATGGCAGCCGCCGCCGACCGACCGGCCGCTGGTGCAACCTGCCCACTAATGCAATGACGAATGACGAGAACCGAATGACGAGGCAATACCCAATGACGAAGCCCAACGCTTCGCCATTCGCGCTTCGCCATTCGTTCGTCATTCGAATTTAGACCTTCGTCGTTCGGCTCGATCATGCCTTCAACTTCCGCCACCTACGACTCGCCTTTGCCACACCGCCTGGCTGTGCTGCTGTGCGCGCTCGTATTTCCGCTGGTCTGGGTTGGCGGCCTGGTGACCACCTACGAAGCCGGGATGGCGGTGCCCGATTGGCCGACGACCTACGGCTACAACCTGTTCTTGTATCCGTGGCAGACCTGGCTGTTCGGCCCCTGGGACTTGTTCATCGAGCACGGGCATCGTCTGCTGGCCGCGACCGCGGGGCTGTTGGTGATCGCCGAGCTGGCTTGCCTGTTGGCGGTCGAGCGTCGCCGCTGGTTGCGCTGGTACGGTGTCGCCCTGCTGGCGGCGGTCGTCGCCCAAGGTGTGCTCGGCGGCATGCGCGTGCATTTCGATGAGCGCGAGCTGGCAAAGATCCATGCCTGCACCGGCCCGCTGTTCTTTGCCATGTGCGTCGCCATGGCGGTGTTCACCTCGCGGCGCTGGACGAGCGCGGCGCCGGCTCAAGCGCATCCGCACGCGCAGCGGTTGCAGATCCTGGCCATCGCCACCGCGGCGATCGCCTTCCTGCAAATCGTGATGGGCGCCCGGCTGCGGCACGTGAAC
>DASZPI010000469.1:0-7446 GCA_035550355.1 Pirellulales bacterium | reverse complement strand
TCGCAGCATCGGGTTGCCGATCATGGTTTGCGCTCCGACTCTTGGCGATTCGACGGATTGTTGAGCGCCGGACCCGGACGACGTGATTCTTGCTTCTCGGGAGCGGCCGCCGCGCCTGTGGCGGCGGGCCAGCGTGGCAGCCCGTGGTCGACGACTTGATTCATCGCCGCGGCGATCGGAATGCGGGCAAACTGCCGTTCACCGTCGATCCAGCCGTAGCTTGACAGGCGATCGTCCTCGGCGCGGCGAAATGTCTTCAGGTCGGCGGCATCGGATATCTGCAGTTGAGGCGCCGGCGGCACGCGCTCGTCCGGGTCGCCGGTCACCGGCTCCTCAACCACCGGATCATGCTTTTGCATTTCAACGAAGTCCAATCGCAGACCGGCATCGACCAGGATCACGGCAATCGTGAGCCCGACGGCAAACTTCAAGATCGCCGCCGGGTGTACGTCGGTGCGCTCATGATCGTGCGCCTTGTCAGGCGACGGCAACATGGGGTGCTCGTGCTCTTGCATGGCATTAGGCTCCCGCTTCGGCCATCGGTTCCAGCGCTCCCGGTTGCCACGACCACGCAGCCAACCACCACGCTCCCATGGCGATCGCCACCGTCGGCTCGAGCCACGAGAACTCCAAGTGCCCGGGCGAAAACGCCGGGATGATCAACCAATAGATATCGAACCAGTGCACGAGCAGGATCCCGGCCGTGATCCAGCCGAGGACCTTGGGATTTTCTTTACCCGCGCCGCCGACGAGCGCCAAAAACGGCACGGCGTAATGAAACGCGATCAGCACCAGTGAAATCCACTCCCAGCCACCTTCGGTGCGTTCGACATACCACACCGCTTCCTCGGCCAGATTGCCGTAGTAGATGATCAGGTATTGGGTAAACGCGATGTAAGCCCATAGCATCACGAAGGCCAATACCAGGTTGTTCAAGTCGCGCAGTACCTTGCGCGCCAAGCTGCCTGCGGCAGGCGCAGTGGAGTAGCTGACATACGCCAGCACGCAAAACGAAAGGCCCGAAAGCGCTTGCCCCACAACGAACATGGCGCCAAACGTCGACGAGAACCAATGCGGCTCGAGCGACATGATCCAATCGACCGCCGCGAACGTTGATGTGAGGAAGTAAACTGCCATGCCGACGCCCGAGACATTGCCGGGCAGCTTCCAGCGCCGTGAGCCGCGCAACACGATCGCCAACAGCGACCACAACACCAGGTATCCGGCGGCGCGCAGGCGAAAGCTCTCGGGATTCAGATAAATGGCCTTCTCTTGCAGCACTTCGTCAGCGCTCACCACATCGGGCTGCGCCCATAAATACAGCCGAGGCAGATCAATCGCGATTGGAATAAACGCCAGCGCCAACACTGGCACAAGCGCCGAACCACGTTCGGCGAATCGCGTGATCGCGTTGCCCCAGGCGCCGCCGCTTACGCGATGCAGCAGCAGTACCCCCAGCGACCCCATCGACACGCCGAGCGTGAAGATCCAGGCAACCAGATACGCCTGCATGAACCGTGTCGGCTCGCCCAGGGCCGCCATAATGCATGGCACGCTGGCAATGACACCCACCAGCAACGATCCCAAGCGCAGCTTGCGTAGGCGTTCGGCAGGCGAACTTGCCAGGTCGTTTCGAGGAGAACTCATGGTCGTTCTCCACGATCAAGTTTTTGGCGTTCGTCGGCAGGCACGTCCTCGACCGGAGTGTATTGGCTGAGTTGCAGTGCGCGAATGTAGGCCACGATGGCCCAGCGGTCTTCGGCGGGCACTTGGCGGGCGTAGCTGGGCATCATGCCGAAGCCGCGCGTTATGACGTCGAAAAAATGCCCCACCGGCAGGCCGCGCAGCCGTTCGGTATGGAACGACGGCGGACGACGGTAGCCGCGCTGCACGATCATGCCGTTGCCGTCGCCGGTGCGGGCGTGGCAAGGAGAGCAGTAAATGTTGAACCGCTCCGCGCCGCGTTCGACGAGCGCAGTGGTCACGTCCATTGGCAATTGATCGACAAAGCCGTTTTCGTCGCGCCCGGTGAATCGTGCCGTATCGACCTCGAGATGACCGCGGGCCACGGTGCCGGCCACCAAGGGACGCGACGCGAGCCCGTCGGCAAAAAACGAATTGCCTTCCAGCGGCTCGTAGCGCGGCTGGTCTTGCATGTCGTGATGGCAGCCAACCAGCGCGGCGAACAAGGATCCCGCGGCGATGGCCAAGGTTCCGCGGATCATGGCGGCACCTCGAACACATCGTGCGCTTCGAGATCGAACAGCATTTGCCGCGTGACCGGCTCGTCGTACTTCGGATCGATCGAACGGATCATCAGGAAGAAGCGGTCGCGGCTGGCCAAGGAAAACCGCGGCACGTTGAACACCGGGTGATAGGGCATCGGCAGCCCGTTGAGCGCCAAGAGCGCAAACACCGCCGTCAGCGCCGCGCCGAGAATCGTCATCTCAAACGTGATCGGAATAAACATGGGCCAACTGTTGAGCGGCTTGCCGCCGCTGTTCAGCGGGTAATGGATGACATGGACCCAATACTGCAAAAAGTAGCCGCCGATGCCGCCGAACAATCCGCCGAGAAACACCAGTAGCGGCAGCCGACTGCGCCCGCCATGCAGCACCTTGCCCAATTCTTCGATCGGGTAAGGCGTATAGGCCTCGACCCGACGAAAGCCCTGCGCGCGAACGTGCCGCGCCGCCGCGATGAGCTGCGACGGCGTGTCGAACTCGGCCATCAGGCCGTAAATCGGCAGCACAGGTTCTGGCGCTTGCATGGTCGGTTACTCCTCGAGATCGGCGGCGCGAAGCTCGCCTTCCTTGTGGACCACCAGTTCGCGCATCTCGAAGATCGAAATCATCGGCAGGAGCCGGATGAACAAGAACAACAAAGCGAGAAACAAACCCAACGTGCCGATGTAAATTGCCCAATCCCAGCGTGTGCCGGCGTAATAGCCCCACGAGCTAGGCAGGTAGTCGCGGTGCAGGCTGGTGATCACGATCACATACCGCTCGAGCCACATGCCGACGTTCACGACAATGGCGATCACAAACAACGCCCATACCGAGCGCCGCACCGCGCCGAACCACAACAGTTGCGGCACCGCGGCATTGCAAAACATCAGTGCCCAATACTGCACTCGGTAGTGCCCAAGGGCGCGATTCAGGGTGAGATACCGTTCGTACTGATTGGCGCTGTACCAGCCGAAGAAGGCTTCCATCAGATAGCCGTAGAACACGATCAACCCCGTGGCGAGGATGATCTTCGCCATGTTGTCGAGGTGCCGCATGGTGATGAAATCTTCGAGCTTGTACGCCCAGCGCAGCGGAATCGCCAGGGTCATCACCATGGCAAACCCCGAATAGATCGCCCCGGCGACGAAGTACGGCGGAAAGATCGTGCTATGCCAGCCCGGCACAATCGACGAGGCAAAATCGAGACCGACCACCGTGTGGACCGACACGACCAGCGGTGTCGCCAAGCCGGCCAACAGCGTGTAGGCGACATGGTAGCGGTGCCAGTGCGCCGCCGAGCCGCGCCAGCCCATCGCCATGAAGCCGTACACGTAGCGGCCGATCGAGCTGTGGGCGCGATCGCGCAGCGTTGCCAGGTCGGGAATCAGCCCCACGTACCAAAACAACAGCGACACCGTGCCGTACGTCGAGACCGCGAACACGTCCCAAATCAGCGGGCTGCGGAACTGCGGCCAAATCGACATGGTGTTTGGATACGGGAACAACCAATAGAAAATCCACGGTCGTCCGAGGTGCAGCAACGGAAAGATGCCGGCGCACGCCACAGCGAATAACGTCATTGCCTCGGCAAACCGGTTGATGCTCGTGCGCCAATCTTGGTGCAACAGCAACAACACGGCCGAGATCAACGTCCCGGCGTGACCAATGCCGATCCACCATACGAAGTTGATGATCGCAAAGCCCCAGCCCACCGGCACGTTGATGCCCCACAGCCCGACGCCGACGGCCACGGTCATGGTGATGGCGTACAACAGGAGCATCGTGATGGCGAACGAGATGCCGAAGCCGATCAGCCAGCCGCGCTGCACGCCGCGGGTAAGCACGATCGAGCTGATCTGATCGGTGACCGAGGCAAACGTGTGCCCCGGCTCGACCACCGGCGCGCGATCATCGGGCCGAGCCCACGGCTCGTGCGTCTCGGCAGATTGATGATGATCGTCCATCGAAGGAGTTACGGAAGATATTGGTTTTGGGGAACAACGCGGCCGCTACGATGGGCCTCCTCGGCCGCCGCCAGCGCCGAGTTCGGATTGCGCACCTGCGCCAGGTACGTGACGCGCGGATGTGTGTTCAGCTCGGTCAGTACGCCGTAATTCGTCGGCTCGGCCTTCTCCTTCGAGACGCGGCTGTTCGGATCGTTTATGTTGCCGAAGATAATCGCCTGGCTGGGGCAAGCCGCCTGGCAAGCGGTGACCACATCGCCATCGACAATCTTGTGCTGTTGGCCGGTGTTCATGGAACGCACTTCGGTGTCGATCCGCGCTTCGTTGATCCGCTGAATGCAGAAGGTGCACTTCTCCATCACCCCGCGGCTGCGAACCGTGACATCGGGGTTGTAGATCATATCCGTCAGCGGCGTGACGTCGGGATGAAAGTTGAAGAAGTTGAACCGGCGCACTTTGTACGGGCAGTTGTTCGAGCAGTACCGCGTGCCGACGCAGCGGTTGTAGGTCATCTCGTTGATGCCTTCTTTGCTGTGCGTGGTCGCCGCCACGGGGCACACCACTTCGCATGGCGCCTGTTCGCAGTGCTGACACAGCATCGGCTGATGCATGACGTCGGGATTGTCCAGATCGCCGCTGTAATAGCGATCGATCCGCAACCAGTGCATCTCGCGATACTGCAGCACCTGCTCTTTGCCGACCACCGGCGAATTGTTCTCGGCCTGGCACGCCACGACGCACGCACTGCATCCCGTGCAGGTGTTCACGTCGATGGCCATGCCCCAGGCATATCCCGGGTTGGCAAACGGCGGATACAACGACGCGTGTTCGTGCTCTTCGTGGCCGTGATGCGCCGGCGAGTGCGGGTCTTCGCGATACTCGGCCAACGTGCCCGACCGAACGAGGTCGCGACCTTCCATGCTGAAATGCGTATGGGTCACCGCCAGGCGGCGCGTCTCGCTTGTCTTTTTTAATGTCAGTCCCGAGCTGATCGACGGTGCGTCGGACTGCTGCAGCAGATAGGCGTTGTAGCCGGCGTGATTGCCCACGTGGCCCGCGCGCGTCCGGCCGTATCCCAACAGCACGGTAATCGATTCATCGGCATGGCCAGGAACGATCCACACCGGCGCGGCAACCACTTGGTCGCCGCGGCCAAGCTCGACCAATTGCTCGTTGCTAAGCTTCAGCCGTTCGGCGGTCGCCGGGCTCACCAACGCCGCATTGTCCCAAGTGAGCTTCCACAGCGGCTTGGGCAGCTCTTGCAACCAGCCGTTGTTGGCGAAACGGCCGTCCCAGACGGTTGTGTCAGCACGAATGATCAGCTCGAGGGTGTCGGCGCCAGCGCCCGACGGCTCGGTGCGCCACAGCGTGTCGGGCAACTGCGCCGCGGCGACGGGGGTGACCGATCGCGCCGCCAGCGCCGAGTCGGCCATCACGCCGTTGTGCACGGTCGTCTGCCAGAACCGCTCGAAATCGTCTTCGTCGCGCGCGTTGCGCCAGTAGTCGCGGACAATGTCGTAGGTCGAGCGCGGAGCGTCGTCGAACAACGCCGACAACAGCTCGTGCGCGGTGCGGCCCGCAAACAGCGGAGCAATCAACGGTTGCTGGATCGTGATCGTGCCATCGAAGCCGCGCACGTCGCCCCAGCTTTCCAACTCGTGCGTGGCAGGAACGTGCCAGCTACACAGCGCCGAGGTCTCGTCGTTGTAGTACGAATAGTGCACCGACTGCCGAGCGCGTTTCAAGCGATCGGCCAACTTCAAGTCGGCCGGCGACGCGTACGCCGGATTCGCGCCCAGCACCAACAACACGTCAACCTCGTCCGCTTCGAGCGCCGTTGCCAGATCGCGCAGCGACGCAAGCTGATCGGTCGCGCTCGCTTCCAGCGGCTCGATATATCGGACCGTCGCATCGGGCGCTGCGAGCGACGCGTTGATCAGATGCGCAAGCGCATGAACTTCGGGCGGCTGATGAGCGCCGGCAACGACAATCGCCGCGCCACGGTGAGCGCGCAAATCGTCGACCACCGCGTCGAGCCATGCGGCGTGCAGCGCGACCGAGCCGGGATCGAACGATGTGGAGGCCGAGGTTGCTTGCGATGAGCGCGATGCCGCGGGCAGGGCGAAACCTGCCGGAGCCAGACCCAGCCGCGCCGCCAGGGTCCGGGCGAACTGCACGATCTCGCCGGCGCGCAACGGCAAGCGATGATCGGCCGAGGCGCCGGTGGTCGTGGGGGTGCTCTCGACCGCGTAGAACCGGCTCATTTGCTGACGGTCCTGCCGCACGCGTCGCCGCGAGGCAAAGTCGCGCTGGTAGCGCACGCTTCCTGCGCCACACTCCAAAAAGTCGCCGTCGAGCGACACGATCACTTCGGCGCGATCGAATTGATAGACCGGCTGAACGTCGGCGCCGAACGCCAAGCGCAGCCCGGCGCGCTCGTTGTCGCGGTTGATCGGCTGGTACTGATGCCAGACCGCCTCGGGCAGAGCCGCGAGCACGGCCGTCAGTTGTGCCGCCAGGCTGGGCGACGTGATGGTTTCGGTGAGGATGTGCAGGCCACGACCTTGCCGCGACCGCAACGCATCGATCTCACTGCGAATCGAACCGACGAACGTTTCCCAGGTGTCGATTTCGCCGGCGCGCGCGACCACCTGCGAACGATCGGGATCGTACAGCGAAAGAATGCTCGCCTGCGTGAATGTATCGGTCGAGCCCAGGCTGCCCGGATGATCGGGGTTGCCTTCGATCTTCGTTGGACGGCCCATGTGGCTTTCGACCAACACGCCCGTGCCCACCCCGCCGAGGCTGAGTGCGGTGGCGAAGAACAACGGCTTGCCGGGAATCAGGCCTTCGGGCGCCCGCACATACGGATAGATGTGCTCGAGCGGCTGACGGCCGCAGCCGGCGAGGCCGGCCAGACCGATCGAGGCACCCATCAGCGTGAGAAACCGTCGCCGGCTCAGGGCGTTATCCCACTCCGAGGCAGCGGCCGGGAACTCGCGACCGACCATCGCCCGAAACTCGGCCGTATCGGCCAGTTCCTCGAGGCTTTTCCAGTACGTGGGGCCTCCTGCGGACGCGAGGCGCTCGCGGACGCTGGACCAATCGAGCTCGGTAACAATCGGTAGGCTTAACATCAACGGTGACAGACCGAGCAATTGGTTTGCTTACCCAGGTGATACTGCTCGAGCAGCCGCTTGCCGAGGTCAGGATCGTCGGCCGGCGGCGTCCAGGCCATGTTGAACACCTGGTCT
>DASZPI010000468.1:0-4047 GCA_035550355.1 Pirellulales bacterium | reverse complement strand
CTACCGACGCGATCGCGATGCGGTGCGCGCCGCAATGCCGGCCGGAGATTTCATCGAAGTGTTCGTCGACACGCCCTTGGCCGTGTGTGAGTCACGCGATCCCAAGGGGCTGTACGCCAAGGCGCGGGCCGGGCAACTACGCGGTATGACCGGCATCGATGACCCGTACGAACCGCCGTTGTCGGCCGAGTTGGTGCTGGCGGGCGATCAGCGTTCGCCGGAAGCGTTGGCGGCCGAGGTGATCGGGTACCTGCAGCGCACCGGCAAGATCCCCCAGTGCTAGCACTTCGCGGCATTTTAACCCGCGTTTTCGTTGACATTTTGCACCAAATGCTCCTACAGTGATCGGTGTCCCCGAGGGAGCGTGAAGCCCGGACCAGCAGATGGCATGGTCGTCGTCGGCGGTCGTTGGAATCAGGAGCATTGCTCATGGATCGAGTCGCACGTCGGACGAGGGTCAACCGCATCCCGCAGGCCGACCTGGCCAGCAGCATCGAACGATCGGTGCAGCAGCGGACGGGGTACAAGATTCGCGATCTGCGCGTCGAGATCGATACCGAAGGCGTGCGCCTGCAAGGCCGGTGCGGTTCGTTTTACAGCAAGCAGTTGGCTCAACAAGCGGCCATGGATATGGCGCGCGATGTGGCGCTCACCAACGAGATTGAAGTCGCTTAGGCGGCGTCCGACTGCCTTGGCCCGCTTCGGCGACGCAATCCAGCGCATCGCTCGTACAAGGCCAAAATCTCGCGGCAATTCCGCTCGAGCGAATGCTCCTCGGCCAACGCGCGGGCCGCACGGCTCATCGCGTGGCGGCGATCGGCGTCCCACATCGGCCGCAGCGCCTCGGCCAATTCGTCGGCGTTGGCCGGATCGTCGATCACGAACCCCTGCTTGCCGGAATCCAGCAACTCGCCCGCGCCGTTGAAGCGGCTCGTGACCACCGGCAGGCCGCTGGCCAAGGCTTCGAGCAACACCAGGCTGCACGGATCGTAGAACGTCGGCTGCACGTACACGTCGGCGGCGGCGTAATACGGCACGGGGTCGTCGATCGAGCCGACGAACGTGGTGCGCCGCTCGATGCCCAAGCGCCCAGCCGCACGTCGCCAACTGTCCAAATGCTTTCCGCCGGCAACAGCCAGCCGCACGGCACGACGTTCCCGCGCCAGCCGAGCGGTCGATCGCAGCAAGGTCGGCACGCCCTTGAGCCGAAAATTATGGGCCACGATCAGCAGCAGCACTTCATCGTCGGCAACACGCAATTCGGTTCGAACGCGCTGGCGATGCTGCCGCTGGTGCTCGGGCGAAAATCGCTCGAGGTCGACGCCATTGTAGACCAGCGCGATCTGCTCGCGTGGCACCTGGTGATGCTGATGCAGGTCGTCGGCAACCATCCGCGAAATGGCCAGGTAGGTGGTCTGCGAGTTTCCGTACTGCCGCGCGACAAGTCGATCGAACTCACGGTAACGCGGCAACCAGCGCGCGGTGTGCCGCTTTACGGTTCGCAGCCAGCGCGGCGCGAGTAGCAAGTTCTGTTCGAACGCTGCGGTGCGACTACCGCCATGGGGTTGAAACACGTCGGCGTACGAGCCGCAACCGGTGTCGTGCACCACGTCCAAATCCAGCCAGCGCGCCTGCGTTTCGGCCGCGGCGGCAAACTGCAATCGCGAACGCGCCTTACCCAGGGGATGTGCGACAACGCCCTCGCCGAGCGGCTGCGGACCGAAGCTTTGCGCGATCACATGCACGCGGTGCCCCAGCGCCGCCACGCGATGCGCGAACTGCCACGACCACTGCTCCACTCCGCCGCGACGCGGATCGAGATGTTCGACCACCAAACCAATGTTCATGGATGAGGTCCTAAGCGGCGTTGCATACGATCGTGTTTCGCCAAAACGCTGCGAATCAGCCGCTTGTCGGCTGGGCCGAGCTTGCGCACGCCGAGATATCGCTTGATAAACGCCATGCGCTGCGTCGGTCCAAGGCGCTCGATCGGCGCCGAATACGATAGCTGCGCCAGGTCTTTCACGATCCAGCGTCGACGGAACCAGCGTCGCTGCTGCACGCGCTGCAGGTCGATCAGCCGGACGCAAAACTCGTCCGGCTCAGCTTCGCGAATGAAGAAGTGGCAGCAGTACAGGTCGCGATGGTTGTAGCCGCAAGCATGAAATCGGCGCGCCACGTCGGCCACGCGATCGATGAGTTGCGACAGGCTGCGGTCGCGTGGTCCCGGCGACGCACTGCGAGGCGCGAAGCGACGGCGAAGATAATGATCCAGTTGCGTGAAGCCTTCGAGCGCCTCGGTGAGCACGAACGAATCGAGCCGACCTGCGGCAGTCAATCGCTCGCCGAACGCAATCAACCGCATCGCGGGGATGCCGTCGCGCTCGAGGGCGGCAATGTTCTCAGCCTCCTGCCGACCGTCGGAGATCCGCGGCGCAAGCCTCAACCATGAGCGCAGTCGCAGCGACCACTTAGGGACACGGTGCTTCTTGAGGTACGCGCCGCGCGGGCGATCCTCGACAGCCGGCAAGTCGAAGCGCCAGTTCTCGCGCGTTGCCACGGCGCGCAGCTTCGTGCCCGAGGTGGCGTTCATCACGTCGTCAAAGGTCTCGAGTCCGGCGCTTTGCAACGAACGGCGGAACGGCGGCGCGATCCAAATCTCAGGCGGCATCGGCGTGCTCCGTACGCCGCAACTGATCGACCACCGCGGCCATGACGCGCTCGACCGACAGCTCGCGCATACAGCGATGATGCTTCAGCGGGCAGACGCGCTGCTGGCACGGCTGACATTCGAGCTTGAGCTGCACGTGCATGTCAGTCGCCGCGTGATTGTCGCTCCAGGCGATGTGCGTCGGGCCAAACAGCGACACGCTCGGCACGCCCAGGGCCGCCGCAAGGTGCCGCGGACCGCTGTCGGTCGTCACGAGCAATCGCGTGCGCTCGAGACACGCCTTGGTCAGTCCGATGCTCATCGGCTCGTCGGCCAGGCTGGCGACGCGTCGATCGCCGGCTGAGCGCACGATCTCGGCAGCGATCGCTCGTTCGCTGGGTCCGCAGAGCACCAGCACCGCGTGACCGCGCCCGGCTAACTCGCGAGCCAGCTCGGCAAAGTATTCGGTGGGCCACAGCTTGGCAGCGCCAAACGCACCGCCCGAATTCAATGCGATGACGCTGCGCGCGCCGTCGAGCCCGAGCCGCGACCAGGCGGACGCCGCGGCGCGCCGGTCGTCGCCGAGCACGGCCAACTCCATCCGCGGCGACTCCGCGGGACAGCCCAACGCGTAGGCCAATTCCAGGTAGTAATCGAGCACCGGCGACGGCAGGTAACGGCGGCCTTGCCTCGGCGGGCGCAGCTTGGTGGAGAGCAGCCAACCGCGTCCGCCGCGCGCGTAGCCGACGCGCTCGCGTGCTCCGCCCCAACGAGCCAACAGGCCGGTGCGCCACGAGTTGGTCAGCAGCACGGCCGTGTCGATGCGCTCGGCCCGCAGTTGACGCGCGACGCTCGGCATGCGGCGATACGCGTTCTCGCTGCGATGATCGAAGAACACGGCGTCGTCCAGCCAGCGCGTACCGGCCAATACATCGGCCACGTAGGGGCGCATCACGCCCAGGATGCGCGCCTGCGGAAAACGATGGCGCAAAGCGCGCAACGTCGGCGTCGCCATCACGACGTCGCCGATCCAGTTAGGCAAAAAAACGGCGAGCTTCATATTAGGCTGCCGAGCGAGTGATCGACGGCGCGGGACGAATCTGGCCGCCGTACGAACGGACAAGGTTGTCGACCTCGACCGACGACGGTGATTCATCGCAGCCGTTGACCACCACGTCGGGACGCAATTTGCCGACGATCGATAGCGGCGCTGGGTCGTTGAAGGCGGCCACGTAATGCACGCAGCCCAGAGCGGCGATCATCGCTGTGCGATCGGCGGCGCGTGATGGTCCCTTGCCGACGGCGACCACCAGCACATCGCCCGAGCGTGCCGCCTCTTCCAGGCGGCGCACGTGCGCAATGTTCAGCAGGTCAAAATTTCCGGAGGCGAGCACCTC
>DASZPI010000467.1:0-5036 GCA_035550355.1 Pirellulales bacterium | reverse complement strand
CATCCGCGACTTGCCGGGCGACAAAATCTCGTCGCTGCGGGTTAAGCTCGAACTGCTCGGCGAGGGGCAAGTCTCGGTCGACGACGTGCAGTTGCTCGACCTGGACTTCACCGATGCCGAGCGGCTCGAACTGTCGAAAATCATCACGCTGGCCGAGTACAAACGCAAAAGCGGCAACCTGAGCGAATGCCTGCGGTTGCTCGACGGCTATTGGCCACGCTTCCTGGCGGCGAACGTCGCTCCCGCGCAGCCGTTGGCGAAGAACCCGTCGGTCAAGGCGCCCGTCATCGACGAGCCGACCGAAACACCGCGATCGTCGGGCTTGATGGATCGCATGCGCCGGGCGTTGCCGTCGTGGCGGTAGCGCCGTGTGGCCGGCGACCGCCGTCGCGCGCTTCCCTGGCGCTCGCAGGGCTATCCCGGCGGCCATGCGAGCGACCGGCCACCCAGGATATGAAAGTGCAAATGATCGACCGATTGTCCGGCATCGGGCCCGCAGTTAGCCACTACCCGATAGCCGCCAGTCAGTCCAAGCTGGGCCGCGATCTGACGGATCGTGCACAGCATGTGGCCGACCAGCGCGGCATCGCCGGCGGCCAAATGATCGACCGACACGATGGGGCGCTTGGGAACGAGCAGCACGTGCGTCGGCGCCTGCGGATGGAGATCGCGAAAGGCCAGGCAGTGCTCATCTTCATACACAATGTCGGCCGGAATTTCGTGATCGGCAATTCGTTGGAAGATCGTCTTGGACATGTTCGTCGCCGCTAAACGTGGGGCTGCGCGGCACGCGCATCGAGCTGGGCGAGCGGAATGCCTTCGTCGACCAGCATGATCGGAATCCCGTCAACCACGGGATAGGCAATCGCGCGGTCGGCACGCACCAGCGCCGCCTCGACGCGCTTCTCGACCTTTGAGCCCCCGCGGTTTCGCAACACGCCGGCGTCGATCGCGCGGTTAAGCTCGGCAACGATAGCATCGTCGGCCACCGACACCGCCGTACGTGTCTCAGGGCATCGCAAAATCGACAGTAACTCTTTGCTGACTATGGTCATGCGCTGTTCTTGGGCCTTGGCAATTCGTACCGCCAGGCATGCTCATATCGAGCTTGCCGATTCATGCTGTTATACGCAAGGCGCCGATACAGCAATAGAGTCGGACCAGAGAAACTCCCCATCGGCCGATGGTTATGTCGTTCCGCTCGATCGTCGTCTCGTTGATCGCTACCTCGGCGATTGCTGCTGCGCCGCGCTCCGAGTCCGTCCGGGCCGACGACGTAACGTACTTCGAAAAGGACGGCGTAACCTACCGCGAGACGCGGCAAAAAATTCAGCGTCCCGTCACCGAACTGCGCTACGCACAGTTGCCGCAGACCACCTATCGTCCGACCGTGGCCAACGGCACGCAATCGGTCACGCGCAGCTACATGGCGCCGGTGACCGAGTACAAATCGCATTGGCGGCTGGTGGGGCGGTGGAACCCGTTTGTCCGCCAACCGTATTGGGAACAGCGCCAGGTGCCGATCACGCGCTGGGAGCTGAAGACCGACACGGTGCAAGTTCCGGCGAACGCACCGACCCTCGTGCCGCAGACGACCACGGTGCCAGCGCCGGTGGCCAGCACGCGCATGGTCGAGGACGAGATCATCAGCCGAGTCGCAGTAGCCACCCGCGCTCCCGGTAGCCCCACGCCAACGCCGGTGGCGACAGCCCAGGTTGCCGCCGCGCCGATCCGATCCGCGCCGGCCCAGGCAGCGCCCCTGGGCATCGTGCCGAATCGTTCGCCCGTGCCGCCGCCCGCGGTTGGCTCGCGGCCGACGCCGTTCGGGGGCATCTCAAAGCTGGACCAGGACCCGCCACGCGTGGGCAACAATGTGCAGTGGCGGCCGGCCGACGTCACGCGGCGATAAACTCGTCCGCGGCGACAAGTCCGGTTAGATGGTCGGTTCGCCCGTCGTAGGAATTGCCGGTTGCGCCATCTGCGCCGCCGCAGCGGCGACTCCTCGGCGACGGCGCGAGAGCTTGGCCGTCGACCATTCCTTCGTCAACGTTTCGAACACTTCGGGCGATTCGTAACGGACGATGTTCTTGCCTTCGGGCATGGGTCCGACCAGGCCTTGAAAGACTGGCTGACCGCGCAACCCCAGGTCAGTGCTACAGTCGTCAACACCGATTTGCGTGTGCATCCGCAGCAGGGCTTCCGCCTTGGCATAATCCTTGATGCGGATTTTCCCGTCGCTGCCGCGCGTGACCACGCGAAACGTATCTTTGGCCATCCCGCTTGTTCTCCCATGAAGCCGGTACTAGGGGCACGCGCAACGCTCTGCCGCCTGCCGCGGTGCCGCAATGGCTTATCGACCCGGTTGAAAAACGACGCGCAACGATTTTCGTCTGCCGCCCCTCACGCGTCGGTTCGCCACAACCGTCGTCGGGCGCGCAGGGACTACGGCTGTTAATTTAGGTCCGCTGTGGTACCGGTTGCGACGGACTACGCGAGCATGACGCCGCACCAAACGGCGCGCATGTTGTCCGCGGTTGCCGACGTTACAATGGGCGCGAACCTACCATGAGCTAAGGAAGTCGCATGCGAACCCAACGACGCTGTGGCGCCGTACGACTGTTCGTCGTGGTGGCCCTGGTTTCCCGCGCTGTCGCCGCTGACACCGCGCACAATGTGCCGGCCGCTGCGCGCGCGACCCTGGGTCGAGCGATCGACTTTTATCATCACCGCGCCGCCTCGCATGGCGGATACGTCTATTACTACAGTGACGATCTTTCACAGCGTTGGGGCGAAGGCCGAGCGAGCGCCGACACGATCTTTGTCCAGCCTCCCGGCACGCCGAGCGTCGGCCTGGCGTACCTCAAGGCGTACGAAGCAACCGGCGAGCAAACCGCGCTCGAGGCGGCCCGCGCAGCCGCCGAGGCGCTGGTGTACGGGCAGTTGCAATCGGGCGGTTGGACACAAGTCATTCAATTTGCCGGAGGCAAGAAGGCCGGCCGCTACCGCAACGGCCACGGCGGGAGTTGGAACGCCTCGTCGTTGGACGACGGCCAGACCCAGTCGGCGCTCAAGCTGCTCGCCCTGGCCGATCGGGCGCTCGAGTTCAAGCACGCCGCGATCCACGAAGCGGCGCGCTACGGCTTCGACGCCCTGCTCAAGGCGCAGTTTCCCAACGGAGCGTTTCCGCAGGTGTGGACCGGCCCCGTCGAATCGCGACCGATCGTGCGGGCACACTATCCCGACTACGACTGGCGGGCCGAAGGCCGCGTGAAGAATTATTGGGATCAGTACACGCTGAACGATGGTCTGGCGGGAACGGTCGCCGAAACGCTGATCGTTGCCGATGGCGTGTACGACGATCCTCGGTACCGGGGCGCGTTGGCCAGGCTCGGCGACTTCCTGCTGCTGGCCCAGATGCCAGAGCCGCAGCCGGCCTGGTGCCAGCAATACAGTGCCGAGATGGCGCCGATCTGGGCTCGCAAGTTCGAGCCGCCCGCGGTCAGTGGTTGGGAGTCGCAAGATGCGATCCGCACGCTGATCACGATTGCCCGGTACACCGGCGAGCAAAAGTACCTCGCGCCCATTCCGCGAGCGCTTGAATACCTGCGCGGCAGCCTGCTTGCCGACGGCCGCGTGGCGCGGTTCTACGAGCTGCGCACGAACACGCCGCTGTACATGACCGCCGACTACCAATTGACGTACGACGATCGTGATGTGCCGCCACACTATGGCTGGAAACAGCCTGCACTCCTCGACGAACTCGAGCAGGCGTATCGGGACGCCCGCGACGGCAAGCCACCGGCCCTGCCCGCGAAGCTCGACATCTCGGAGGCCCGCATCCGTGAGATCATCGAGCAGCTCGATCCCCAGGGACGCTGGGTTTCGACCTATGCCGGCGAGCGCCTCGTCGGCCAGCCGAAATTCGCCCCCGGCTTCCGCTACATTTCGAGTGAAATCTTCTGCCGCAACGTGGAAGCGATTGGCGAGTACCTGAGCCAGCAGCAGCGGTAAGAATGCGAGGCGATTATTCGTCTGCGTCTGGACGTAGTTCAGACGCGCTGCACAAGACGCGCATAATCTTCCGGGCTAGCCCCCTCCTCCAATCTCCCGGTGCCGCGGGACTGGCTGGGATTCTCCAGTCTGTGGATTGCGGTACCAACAGCAACAAGCACGACCGTTCTGCCCCGTATTATTTCGCCCGCGGTCGATTCAACACGGCAAGTATCATCATTGCCGCGGCCCCTCGGGTGATTGGCTGGTCGTCGCTCAGTGCCGTCGCGCTGCGCGACAGAAGCATCGCTGCAAATTCACCGGCCGAGAGGGTAGCGGCGGTCTCCGCTTCGCTTTGGGCAACGGCCTTGGCCAGCGCGTTGGCATCGAGCGTGCCCGAGAGCATATCGCCGCAGGCTTTGGCCCACAGTTTTGCGGTGCCTGGCGCCAGCGACTCGTCGAGCCGGGCGTTATAGTCGTGAACGAATCCGCGTGTCCCCAGATACTCGATCGCGGCAATGCGCGGGTCCTCGGCATCGACCTTCAGGTCGTTGAAGAAGCTCACCAGATGGCGTCGCTCGGCCAACGTGCGCACCAGCAGATCAGCATCGAGCTCGCCGGGCGTGGTCCCCTCGCGCTTCGCCAGTCCTGCGGCAACTCCCGCCGCTTCGCCGGTCTGCATCCACACCGGTTCCAAGCGCACCGCGCCCCAGGCAATGTGTGTCGCCGACAGGCACACCGGCACGAGCAGGTTGTCCAGCTCCTGCGGCAGCAGGGCGCGATACGGTATCTGTGCGGGGCGCGATTCCTCGGTCAGGATCAGCTTGCCATCGTAATGGTAGTTCGGGCGGCTGTCGGTCGTGCAGGCATGCGAATCCATGTACCAGTCGGTGACTGCGACGCTGTCGGCGTGCACGGGGGTGCGCGCGAATCCTTCGGCCAACGAATTGTCTTGCTCGTTGAACACGTGCCGGCCCACGATCCTGCGGGCCTCGCGGACGTACATTTCGTACGGCACATGGCCGTTGTCGGCGAATTCGTCCTTC
>DASZPI010000466.1:0-1779 GCA_035550355.1 Pirellulales bacterium | reverse complement strand
GTGCGCAGGTCGTGGTGGACAACGAGCACCGTTTTATGTTCACGGCGCAATTCCCGCAGCAAATGAAACACCACCTCTTCGGTTGCAGCATCCACACCCGCCAGCGGCTCGTCCATCAGGTACATATCGGCCTGCTGCACCAGCGCACGCGCCAAGAACGTCCGCTGCTGTTGGCCTCCGGACAGCTGCCCGATCTGCCGCGACGCGAGATCCGCCAGGCCAACGCGATCGAGACACTCGCGTGCCCAACGACGCTCGGCGGCCCCCGGCCGCCGGAACCAGCCGAGCTTGCCGTAAGTGCCCATCAGCACGACATCGAGCACGGTCACCGGAAAATCCCAATCGACACTCTCGCGCTGCGGAACGTAGCCGATGCGCTTGCGCTGCCGGTCGACCGGCTCGCCGAACACGCGGACTTCGCCGCTGGCCAGGGGCACGAGCCCCAGCACGGCCTTGATGAACGTGCTCTTTCCCGCGCCGTTGGGACCAACGATCCCGGCAAGCGTCGGTTCGGCGAACGTCAGGTCGATGTCCCAGAGCACCGGCTTGCGGTGGTAGGCGACCGTAACGTCGTGCACATCGAGGACCGACGGCGAACGAATCGCGTTTCGCATCGACGTCGCAGTCATTCGAGTGCGCCGACGATGGTCTCGACGTTATGGCGCACCATGCCCACGTACGTGCCCTCGGCCGTGCCTGGACGTCCCATGGCATCGGAGAACAGCTCGCCGCCGATGCGCACTTCGTGGTCCTGCGCCCGGCAACCTTCGACCAGTGCCTGCACGTTTCGTTCGCCGACACTCGTTTCCACAAACACCGCCTTGATTCCATGCTCGACCAGGAACGTTACCAGCTCGTTGATCTCGCGCACTCCCGCTTCGCTTTCGGTGCTGATGCCCTGGATCGCCCGCACCTCCAGGCCGTAGGCCCGGCCGAAGTAATGGAACGCGTCGTGAGCGGTGACCAAGATGCGCCGTTCCGCAGGCAGAGTCGCGATACGCGCTCGGCACCAGGCGTCGAGCTCGGTCAGCTCGCGACGATACGCATCGGCGCGTTGTCGATAGTCCTCGGCATGCGACGGATCGAGCTCGGCGAGCATCCAGGCCACCATCGGTAACGCCTCGCTCCACAGGGCAACATCGAACCAAACGTGCGGGTCGTAATGTCCCGCGCCGACCTCGAGCAGCCGGTCCTCGGCAATCCGCTCGGTCACGGCGAATGTGGCGCGGCGGCGAGCCATGCGAACAAACAGGTCCGCCATCTTTCCTTCGAGATGCAGCCCCGAGTAGGCGATCAGATCGGCAGCATCGAGCCGCGCGATGTCGCCGGTCGAGGCTTTGTACAGATGCGGGTCGACGCCTTCGCCCATGAGTTGGTCGACACGCACCAGCTCGCCGCCGACACGTTGCACCAGATCGGCCACCATGCCGGTCGTGCAAACGGCTTTCAACGGCTGGTCGCGGCTGACACCACGCCCAAGCGTCGTCGGGCGTGGCGGGGCGTTGCCCGAGTTCGCCTCGCGGCAGCCGCCCATGAGGCCGACCGCGAGCAAAGCCAGCCAACCCCAACGCCAGCACGTCATTTTAGGTCCCGACGATTTGACTGCCCAATTTCGTAATTTTGGCGACTCGAAATATCTTAGTCGAGCTCTCGAATCGTTACCAGCCCAGCACTTGCTGTTGCCGGTTTCCTCGATCTTGCCCTATGCTCGGCCACGCTCCGGGCCTCGCTCGACGCCGACCATGACAATCATCGATCGCTACATGCTGCGGCAGTTCA
>DASZPI010000465.1:0-8998 GCA_035550355.1 Pirellulales bacterium | reverse complement strand
CTTCGACGATGCCGCGATTTGCAGTTCCCTCAGCCGAATTTGCGGCTGCCGTTGCGCTCCCGGTACGATGGACCGCGTTGCAATCCCTGCTTCCAGACCGCACGCCGGCTCGAAATGGTTGCCGATCGACTTTTTCGGGGAGCGAGGTCATTGTCGGCTTTGTTTGCGAATCGGACAAACTTCCTCCTCCGCCGCCGCCACGCGGATTCGTGTGCCATGATTGAGCATGTGCATGACTGAATCGATTTCCACCGACGCCGTGCCCGCGAACCTGCCCAACACCAAACAGCTTCTGCGCGAGTTTCTGCGCAGCGACGAGCGCGTACTGGTGCTGCCGTTCGATGGTCTGAAAGACGACGTGAGCCGGCACTGGCACCGCTTTCTGAAGCGGTCGTTCTGGGAATTGCTGCACAAGACGGCCGTGCTGGCCATCACGCGCAACATGTATTCGTGCGGCCTGAAGAACGCGCTCTTGCGATCGATTGGCATGAAGATCGGCAATCATGTGTTCATCGCCGCGACGGTGCAGCTCGACATTCAGTTTCCCGAGCTGATCACGATCGACGATGGCGCGATCCTCGGAATGCACTCGCACATCTCGACGCACGAGGTAACGCACCGCCATATCCGACTTGGCAAAGTGCACTTGGGCAAGAACACGCTGCTCGGCGCTCAGGCCACGATCCGCTCGGGCGTGACGGTGGGCGACAACAGCGTGGTGGCGATGCGGGCGTTCGTCACCGGCGATGTCGAGCCAAACACGCTGGTCACGGGCGAACCCGACCGCAAGGTCGGCCACCTGCAAACGGCGCTCTAAAGGCGGCCTACTCCTCGAATTTGATCTCCAGGATTTCGAATCGCATTGTCCCCTTGGGCACGGGGATCTCGACCTGCTGCCCCACCTTCTTGCCGACGAGCCCTTGGGCCAAAGGACTGGTGATCAGGATTTTGCCGGCATCGTAGTCCTCATCGCCTGCGCCGACCAAGGTGAACTGTTCTTCGTCGCCGAAGTCCAGGTCTTTGACGATCACCGTCGAGCCGAACACCACTTCATCTTTCGGCAGGGTTGACGTGTCCATCAAGCGTGCGCGGCTGAGCTTGTCGCGCAGCATGTTGATCTTGGCCTGCAACATGCCTTGCGATTCGCGCGCACCGTGGTACTCCGCATTCTCCTTCAGGTCGCCTTCGCCACGGGCCTCGGCAATGCGCAAGGCGATTTTGGGCATTTCGACCTCTTCGAGGTGCTTGAGCTCGGCCGCTAGCTTATCGTAGCCGCTGCGGCTCATCGGAATCACGTCCATCGCGATCACCTTCCAGGCGTGTGGCACAAAAAAACGCGGCCTCAAGGCGAGTGATGCCGAGGCCGCGAAGGACGTTCCTATTCTGCCGCGATGGCCGACGGCTGTAAAGCGCAGGAACGTGCCGCCGAGCTGCGGCGAGTCGGTGGGCGATCGCCCACGACCGAGACCAGTTTCAAAGCCGAAGCGACGGTGCAAAGCAATGAATTTATCGTTTGCCTGTGCAATGTGTTACGGCGTGCGGTGCGGCCTTGGTTCGGGTTGACACTCAGGGGGGCGTTGATAAAATTCCCGTGGATTTCTGATCCTTTGCAGCGTCAACAAGATTCGTTGTGCTGCTCTCTGTGCCGGTTCGCTGATCCTGCCTGTTTCTCGTACCGTGCGGGAGCGTGTGCCGCCTGTATGAAGTGCCAGAAGTGCGATAAGCCTGCGACGTTTCACATCACGGAGCTCACCGGCGGCAAGCCGCAGGAGCTGCACGTGTGCGAGGACCACGCGCGCGAATATCTCAGCGAGTCGGAACCGGAAGCGACCGCCCCTGGGAAGCTTCCTGAAAAGCTGGCAAAGCAACTTGCGGTGGGCCAGACCGCCGAGGAGCTCGCCAAGCTCGACCAACAGGCATGCCCGATCTGTGGTATTACTTTTTTCGAGTTCCGCAACCAGGGACGTCTTGGCTGCCCGCATGACTACGTGTACTTCCAGAAGGAGCTCGATCCGCTGATCGTGAACATTCACGGCGAGTTGGAGCACACCGGCAAGCGTCCCAAGCGGACGCATGGCAGCACCGACCGGCAGACCGAATTGATCCGCCTCCGCCGCGAGCTCAAAGAGGCGGTTTTGGGCGAGAAGTACGAACAAGCGTCGACGTTGCGCGACGAGATCAAGCAAATCGAGGGCTCGGGAGCAAATCACGGATCGGGAGTCGCGAGTCGGGAATCGGGAACCGACCAACCCAAGCCGCCTTCTACCTGATGCCGCCTGCTCCGGTGCCCCGAATCCCGAACCCCGACTTCTGACCCCCGACCGACCGTGGAACTTGAAGAACTCGCTCGCAGTTGCGGTGAATGGCTCCGAGGCTCGGGGCCGGAGAGCGATATCGTCATCAGCAGCCGCATCCGGCTGGCGAGGAATCTGGCCGATTTTCCGTTCATCAGTCGGGCCACAACGGCCGATCGCGCCGAGATCGAGCGCATTCTGCGCGATAAAGTCACGCGGGTTCGCGATGGCGCCGAGCTGAACTACGTCGACGTCAACCGGCTCGAGGCGATCGACCGGCAATTCTTGTTCGAGCGCCAGCTCATCAGTCGCGAGCTGGCCGAAGGACAAGGGGCCCGCGGCGTGGCGATCGACCCCCAGGAACGCGGCAGCCTGATGATCAACGAGGAAGATCATCTGCGAATCCAGGTCATGCAAAGCGGCCTCGACCTGCAAACCGCCTGGGAAAAGATCAACCGCATCGACGACCTGCTCGAAGACCAGATTACGTACGCCTTCAACGAGCGGCTAGGCTACTTGACGGCGTGCCCCACGAACGTGGGCACAGGCATGCGCGTGAGCGTCATGCTGCATCTGCCGGCATTGGTAATCACGCGCCAAATCGACAAGCTGTTCCGTTCGCTGCAGAAGATCAGCCTCGCGGTGCGCGGCCTGTACGGCGAAGGCTCGCAGGCCATGGGTGACTTTTACCAGATCAGCAATCAGATCACGCTCGGCCGCAGCGAAACCGACCTGATCAAGCAGGTCGGCGACCTGGTGCCGACCATCATCGAGTACGAGCGCAAGGCGCGCGAGTTCCTGGTGCGCGAAAGCCACGAGAATCTGCACGATCGGGTGAGCCGCGCGTACGGCATCTTGCGCACCGCGCAGACGATCAGCTCGGAAGAGACCATGCACCTGCTGTCGAGCGTGCGGATGGGAGTGAACCTGGGGCTGATTCGCGACCTGGAAATCCCCACGCTCAATCAATTGTTCATCTACACGCAACCGGCGCATTTGCAGAAGCTATCGGGGGTCGAGCTCGACACCTCGGATCGAAATATCGAACGCGCCCGTTTCCTGCGATCGCGACTGAATAAGTCCGATTCGAACGGAAACAAGAACTAACCGCCGGAGGGACGCATTCCGCTGACCTTCGTAATCTTCGGCGCTTCGGGCGACCTGACCAGCCGCAAGCTCGTGCCGGCGCTGTATCGCTTGTATCGCAAAAAGCGATTGCCCCCGGCAACGCGGATCGTTGGCTCGTCGCGCACCGCGTTCAGTCACGAGGCCTTCCGCCAAAAGCTGGCCGAATCGACGGCAAAATTTACGGGCAACGATTTTGACCCGACGCTGTGGAACGAGTTCGCCAAGAATGTGTTCTACCAGGCGGGTGATCTCGATCAGCCGAACGACATGGCTGCGCTGGCGTCGATGCTCGACGAGCTGGAGCAAGGCGCCTCGACGACGCGCATTTATTACCTGGCCACGGCCCCGCAGTTCTACGAAGAAACGGTCGCGCGCCTGGGGGCTCGCGGCATGGCCGACCAGCACAATGGCCCGCGGCGCATCGTCATCGAAAAGCCGTTCGGCACCGACCTGGCCACCGCCCGCAAGCTCAACGTGGCAGTGCACGAAGTGTTCGCCGAAAGCCAGGTATATCGCATCGATCACTATCTGGGCAAAGAGACGGTGCAGAACATGCTCGTGCTGCGATTTGCCAACGCGGTGTTCGAGCCGCTGTGGAATCGCAACTACGTGGACCACGTGAAGATCACGGTCGCTGAAGATGGCAAGATCGGCCGTCGCGCCGGCTATTACGATAGCGCCGGCGTGATGCGCGACATGTTTCAGAACCATTTGCTGCAACTGCTGATGATTTCCGCCATGGAGGTGCCTTCGCAGTTCGAGGCCGACCTGGTGCGCAATGAGAAGGTCAAGGTCCTGCAGGCCGTGCGGCGGCTCGATGTCGATCACGTGGCCGAGAACACCGTACGCGCCCAATACGCTGGCTATACGCAGGAACCTGGGGTCGCCGTGGGAAGCCAGACGCCGACCTTCGCGGCCGTCAAACTGTTCATCGACAATTGGCGCTGGCAGGGAGTGCCATTCTACTTGCGCAGCGGCAAGGCAATGAACTGCCGCACCACACAAATTGTCGTGCAGTTCCGCTCGCCGCCGCACATGGTGTTTGACGCCGGCAAGCATCGCGTCCCGGAAGCGAATCGGCTAGTGATTCATATTCAACCGGCCGAGGGGATTCAGTTGCACCTGCAAACCAAGGTGCCCGATGCGGGCATGCGGCTGCGGCTTACCGATCTCGGCTTCCGCTTCGATGCCGAATTTCCCGGGGCTTTGCCCGAGGCCTACGAGCGGTTGCTGCTCGATGCGATCACCGGCGACGCAAGCCTGTTCGCCCGGGCCGACGAAGTCGAGCTCGCTTGGGGCATCGTCGATCCGATCCTGCGAACTTGGCAAGAGCAGGGGGTTCCCGACTTGTACAAGTACGAGGCGGGCAACTGGGGACCGATCGAAGCGCAGAAGTGGATCTGGCGCGACGGCCGCGATTGGCTCGACTCATGCCCGGTGCTGTAGATCATCACAGCATCGTGACAAGCAGATCGGCCGGGCCCGCTCGAACGGGGGATTTCCCGAGTGAAACCTAGGCTCGCCCTCAGCGGCTGATACCGCTGCGGCCAGCGAAGCGCGTTCGCTCACAGATGGTCGTTCAGCCAGTCGTACACCGCAACCGTGATTACGCCGTACACCACGTGCTCGGCAATCGGGGCGGCCACCTGGGTCGTGCGCTGTCGCCATAGCGGCGGCATCAACCCGGCGGCTGGCAACCAACCCAAATAGCCTGCAGCCCAGGTCAGCGTTCCCAGCAGCGCGCCGTCGACAACGACCGATCGCCGCCGGTTGCGCACCGCGGCACACAATGCGCCGAACGTCAGACCGTAGCCAATGCCGAGCAACTGCTCGGCCCCTTTCTCGATCGGCTTTGGAATTGATGATTGTGCCGATCGCGGCAGCGCTTGTTTGGCTTTATGGACCATGAAATGACCCGGCTCGTCGCGCATCGGCGGCACGGCCGACGGCGCCCACTTCTGGCTGGCTTTGAGCAGCGATTGAATTGCGACTGTCCCGGCAAGCCCTCCCAAGGCGCCCAACGCACCACGCTTCGAATACTCGGCGACATGACTCATGGCCAACTCCTTTGCAAAGGTCGTGCAGACCCAAGGAGGGCAAATTCGATGCCGAGACTATTGTCAGGCTACCGCGTAACGCTGCACTTCTTGGCGGCGGTGGCGTCGCGACGAAGTCGTCGCGCCAAAATTTCGGCGACAACTGCGTGCCCACGGGCGGTCCAGTGCCCGTCGCGCGGGATCGAGAGTACCGCGGCTGGCGAATCGTTCAGCGACGCTGCCAGCCAGGGCCGCAATTCGATCGTTTCGACCCCGGCCGATTCGGCGCAGCCGCGAAAGGCGGCTTCGAACGCAAGCTCGACCGAGCGCTCGCGCTGGCTGACCTGATCGAGATCGATATGGTAGGGAATGTGCGCCACCAGCAGGTGTGCCCCGCTGGCATCGCAATCGCGTTTCCACTGCGACAGATAATGCCGCACGATCGCCGCCTGCGCGGCATGGCCCGATTCGTCGACTGCAAGTTGGCCGCCGTTGGCCGCTGTTGCCAACTCGTCGATCTGTTGCTCGCGCCAATGTCGCAACAGCAATGGGTAATATCGATTCCACGTGAACGATAAGAAATTAAACAGATGCGAAGTCTCCTCGCACGTCTGCTTCCAACTCGGTCGCAGGTGCGTCGCTGCCGGCAGCGTGACCACGTCGTTGCCGCGCACCTCGGCTCGCCGCGACCCGGTCGCGCTGTCGTGAAAATCGTTCTGGAAGAACATTACGAGCACCACGTCGCCGGCGCGCAAGCGATCGCGACATTCGGCGGCGAACAATTCGTACTGCGCTACCGTGCCCGTGGCGTTGATGCCGTAGTTTTCAATCCGCCAATCGGGCATCGCGACGCTCATCCGATCGGTGAACACCTCGCCCTGCTCGACCCCCCAGCCCCAAGTGAACGAATCGCCGAACACGAAGAGCCGGTGCGGTGAATCGTCCGGGTTCTGGTACTCCTGCCGGCGGAAGCCGTGCTCGTTGTGTGCGACGGTGATCGTGAACTGCCGAGTGCAGAATCTTCCGACGAAACCGCGTTTACCTCGATGACCGCTCGCCGGGTCGGCCTCGTGAAATGCGCGCAACGCGTTCACGTAGGTCGGGCTGTAGCCGAACACGCGCAGCACGATCTCGGCCATGGCCAGACCGACAACGGTCGAGAGCAGCACCGCGACCAGCGGAAATAGCCAACGTCGCCGGCAGCATGCGCTTCGTGCGAAAGCGCCCGGTTCACGTGTCGACACTTCCATCGATTAAAAGATGCCCGCCCCAAAGTTGTCGGTTGGTTTCGACTTGCTTGCCTGCGGCGCAGCGCCGAGCGACGGACGGTCGGTGCGATGGTTGGCCTTGGGCCCCGACCCGTGGGTGATCGCCGGCTTGGCCGCAGCAGCATGGGGTCGCGGGATCGCCTCGGGAGCATCGATTTTTGCCGCCGCCCCGCTCGGCTTGGCCGCGCCGTTGCGCTGGGTGCCGTGCGCGACCGCCATGCAATCCTCGTCGTAGTCGTCGTAGCTCGACACGTAGCCGGGCAGCTTCGAACGCTCGATCTCGCCGCGATAGGCCTGAATGATCTGCTGCTGCATCGACTCGCGGCACGCCGAGTTGATCGGATGCGCGATGTCGGCGTACAGCTTGGTGCGGCCGTCATCTTCCTTCGCACTTCGCGCGGGATTCAAGCGAATGCCACACTGGTTGCAGTAGCCGGCGCGCAAGTGATTCTTGCAGCCGCACTGCGGGCAATGTGCCGTGAGCTTGCGGCTGGGCATGGCAACAAACGGTCCGTTCGTCCCATCGATGATCTTCAGGTCGCGGATCACGAAACAATGGTCGAACGTGATCGAACAGAACGCCTGCAATCGCTCACCCGCCTCTTCCATCAGCTTGATGCGAATCTCGGTGATCTCCATACCGTGCTCCTTACCGGTCCAGTCCGGCTTTCACGAGGCAGTGCCTACGGCGAATACCTTGCCGAGCTCTCGGGCTCGTAACGTGGCGGCGATGCGTCGAGCTTGGCGCGCGTGCTGACACAGTCCGAAATAGCTGGTTCCGCTGCCGCTCATCTGGTGGGCCAGACAGCCGGTGCGGCTGAATTCGCAGCGCAGTCGATCGATCCACGGCGACAAGCGCTCGGCCGCAGGCTGCAATTGATTATGCAACAGCGTCCGCGCACGGGTCAGGCAGCCGCTGGCTAGCGCCCGACCCAATGCCGCGGCGCTGTGGGGCGACTGGCTAGGCCGGCAGTGACGGTAGACCTCGGCGGTCGATAAACCTGCCGGCGGTTTGACGACGACGAAATGCAAGTTGCCGATCGTCGGGACAGCTTCGATCTGCTCGCCGCGCCCGCGGCAGATTGCGGGACCGCGATGCAAAAAGAACGGAATGTCGCTGCCAAGCTCGGCAGCAACTTCGACCAACCGCTCGCGCGGCCAGTGCAAGTTCCATAGCGCATTGCCCAACAATAGCGCCGCGGCCGCATCGCTCGATCCGCCCGCGAGCCCAGCGGCCATCGGGATGCGCTTGACGAGCTTCACCCGGGCGCCTTGCGATTCATTGGCGCGCTGCTGCAACCGGCGCAGGGCGCGCACCACCAGGTTTTCGTCGCCCGTCGGAACCGCTTCCGCGCAGCGCGAAGCGTCGGTTGCCAGAACCAGCAGTTCGATCTGGCCGTTCGGGGCCGGCTCGATCGACAGATCGTCGTACAAAGCGATCGGCGTCATGAGGGTCTCCACTTCGTGGAAACCATCGCCGCGCTTCGCCAAGACCTCGAGAAGCAAGTTCAGCTTTGCCGGCGCCTCGACCGTAAAGCCGAGCGCCGAGCGGCGAACGTTCATCGTAACCGTCCCTGGTTCTTCGCAATCGATGGCCGCCACAGCGCGATCGCGCCACGGCAACATCCCATTGGCCATCGACCACGGAAAGGTCGGAACCGACGCAACTCAAAGCATCCTGCCCGCTACAACTCAGGCTCGAATTCTAGGAAAACTCGGCGGTTTACGTCAATGCGAGTTCGTCGGCGGCACTTGAGTCCGCCCTTGACACGCGGCAGTGATAGCAGCCAATCTAACGAGATCGATGCACCAGGGTTGGTGCATGCCGTGTGGTCAGGGAGGATGGGATGAGCGACGATGCGCTGGAACATTCGCTGGCTGCTGAGTTCTTGCAGCAATATCCGCTCGAATACCATGCACGAGCGAACGCGAGTTTTTCGCTCGTGCTTCGCGGCGTGGCGGTTTCGCCGGGCGGAGTGCGCAACTGGGTCGAGGATTGGTTGATCTTCGATCGGGCCGATCTGCCGCAGGCGCCGAACCATGTGCCCGGCGTGATCAGCAAGATTTGGGAAACCATCAAAAAACCGAAGTAGCCCGCGAACCGAGCAGCCGCAAGGCGCACCCTCGTTGCTCGTCTGCCATTCGCACCACTTCTAGGGCCGGCGTCTTCTAAGGCCGACGTCGGGCTCTTAGGCGACGATGCTCGTCGGCCGAGCGAATTTGCAAGTGGTTGGGGCCGGGATCGAACCGGCGACACATGGATTTTCAGTCC
>DASZPI010000464.1:0-5482 GCA_035550355.1 Pirellulales bacterium | reverse complement strand
CGAGCACGATGTCGTCGCCTTTGCCCGAGTCGCCCGCTTTGCCAGCGCCGGAGCCGAGGCCCGAGCCAATCCCAGAGCCGAAGCCGAGGCCCGAGTCGCTGAGCCCGATGCCCGACTCGGTGAGTCCCAGGCCCGAGCCGCTGCTGCCGGTGACGCTCGAGTCGCTGGGCTCTGTGCCGCCGCTCATCATCTCGGGCTTGATGCCCAGGGCGCTCAGTCCCGCGCCGCCCAGTCCCAGGTCGCTGAGGCCGGCGTCATCGACTCCCGAGCCGCCGCCGGCGCGTTTTTGGATCAGGCTGTCGAGATCGTCGAGCTTGAATTTCCAGCTCGCGCCGTCGCGGTAGCCGTAGACTTCGCCGCGTTGGCGCATTTCGCTGAGTTCTTCGGGCGTGACCCCGACATGAGCGGCGGCTTCGTTGAGCGGGACGAGTTTGCTGGCCATGTGAATTCCGGTTTGCCGCGGGCTCGGCCCGCCGACGGTTGGCCACCGAGGTGCCCTCGTCCATGAGGCACGTCGGCGACGTGAAGGTCAATTGCGTTGGTGCTCGTCGGCTTGCAGCACGGGGGGGCGGCCTAGCGCTGATCGACTAACGAGCGAATTTCGCGCGGCAACGGCGCCGCGCTGTTGAACTCCGAAAGCTGTAAATCCCAATGGATGTTGCGGACGCTTTTGAGCGCGATTTCGCCGCCAGGGGCATCGATCTGATACACGCCCAGCACGCGCTGCCGCGGATCAATCACAACCAACTGATGGCGATCGCCGACAGGAATAGGAAACACCAACATCTCGGAACTGCTGGCGACCGCCGGCATGGCATCGACCCGCGACATGGCGGGAAGCGCCGTGACCGTGGCCACGAGCAACGCACCGAGCACAGCCCCGAGGATCGTGTTCTTCATGGGTCGCTTGACTCACTAGATTACCAGGCCCGGGCGGGGCTTGGTCGATCGGGGGCTGTAAGGCTCATTATTAAGAGCCACAGTCCCAGATTCAAGAAAAATGGCTGTTTCCGCCCGTTTCGCGCATGCCGAACCGGTTGGACGGATTGCGACGGCAGGAAATCAGGGCGGCGGAGTCTAGCGGGGGGCGTGCGGGCGGGCAAGAGCAGTCATGGGGCGACAAATAGCCGGCTGATAATCCGATTCATTCCGCGTACTGCCGCCTTGCCCAGAATCCAAGACGAGCGACTGCGGCTCGTTCGGCGAGCTTCGGAGAATCGGACCGCAAGTCCGCCGCTGAACACGACAAGGCCTCCGAGCGCTTGAAGCAGTGTTGCTCCGGTGCCCGAGGAACCGGTCGTCCCATTGTTCGAATCTTGCGTTGAACCGCCCGGCAGAACGGTTGCGCTGCCGGAGTTGATGATGGTTGCGCTACCGTTCAGTGTTCCACCCAAGGTGGGGCTAAGGATGGACCCACTGCCGGACAGGTGGCCGCTGAACGTGGTTAAGACTGCGCCGCTCAATGTCGGCAGGATGTTTAGTGAGAGCGTGCCGCCGAATATCGACGTGCCACCGGCGCTTGACACTGTCGTGCCACCGCCGGTGTAGGGGCTGTTGCCGATCGCAATCAATGTTCCGTTGCTCACGTACGTGGCGCCGCGGCTTGCCACCGACGTCCCGCCGCCGCTTGCCACCGACGTGCCGCCGCCGCTGCTGGTCCCGGTGCTTTGGTTGCTGCTTGACTGGCTGCCGCCGGCAGAGACCAACGTAAGCTGGATCGCGTCGATGAACGCAGTGGCATCGACGGCGGCGGTGCCGGCGAAGGTGATCAGGTAGGTGCCGGCCGACAGGTAGAAGTTTTGGGTGCTGTACGCGGCGTAGTTCTCGCTGGTCGGCGTGATTGTACCCTCGCTGGCCCCGCCAACGATCACGCGAATCGATTGGTTGGCCAAATTGAAATTACCGCGCTGCGCGGCCAGGAAGCTGATCGCATACGTTCCCGAGCTCGACACCGTGACCAACTGGCTGATCGAACCGGCGCCTTGCAGGAATGCGACCTGATTGCCGGCGGGGCTAGGCTGATTACCAGCGGTGTACACACTTTTATTGGAAGTTATGCCCGAGGCGTTGACGCCGGAATACCCATCGAAATACCAGCTACTGTCGGCTGGCTGCCGGAGGTAGCTGCTGCCGACGTTGACCCCTTCGAAACTGGAGTCGCCAAACTGGCCAGTGCTAAAGGGCACGCTGACGGCGGAGATGCTGACGGCGTCGACGAACGCGGTGGCATCGACACCACTAGCGCTGCGGCCGATGAAGTTGATCGTATGAACTCCTGCGGTGTTGACACTCACTGGGATCGTGTTGTACGTCGCGTAAGTGGTACCGGAGGGAGTGATCAAGCCGATCCAGGTGTTGTCGAGAAACACCTCGATCGTTTGCTTGGCAAAGCCTGCGCGCTGCGCCGCCTGGAAGCTGAGCATGTACAGGCCAGGATCCAGGGAAACGTCTTCGCCAAAGCCGCCCGTTTCTTGGACGAAGGCCACGTTACCGCCATCCGGGGAATTCGGGTTGGCGTTAGTAAACCCGCTGCCATTGGCGCTAATGCCCGCAGTGCCCCAAAAGCCCCAATCCAGGGTCGTCGGATCGTACGCGAAACTACCGGTGGCAAGGCTCAGATCTTCAAAGCTCGTGTCGCCCAACCAGCGAGTGACGTAGATCGAATCGAGAAATACCGTGGCATCGGCAACGGAGAGACCCTTGATCGTGATCGTAGCCGCACTGCCAGTGTGGGTGAACCGCGAACTGCTATAGAGCAGATAATGCGTGCTCGACGGCGTGATCGTGCCCATGTCGACGCCGCCGATCAGAATCTGAATCGATTGATTCGGACTGCCAGCGCGTTGGGCCGCCAGGAAATTGAGAACGTAGTTGCCGTCGGGCAGAGTAATGGTTTGGGTGATGGCGCCGCCCGATTGCAGAAATGCGACTTTCCCACCTTGCGGCGCAACCGGATTGGCGGCTGTAAAGCCGCTGCCGTTCAGGCTTACGCCAGCCGTGCCGACGAACGCCCAGTTGGCATCGTTGGGCGCATAGCGAAAGCCGCTGCCGGCATCGTCACTCTCGAAACCCGTGTTCGCGATTTGTCCGTTCGCCTCGGTCGGAGTCCAAATGCGAATCTGGTCGATTAATGCGGTACCGTCGCCGGTGGCCATTCCTTGCAGCGTGATCGTGTGATACCCCGTCGCGAGCGCGATGATCTTCGAAGTGAGCAAGGAATAAATCGTGTTATTGGGCGTAAATTTTCCGACCTGGCTGCCGTCGACGAGCAGTTGGATCGACTGAGTCGCCGGGTTGTAATTGCCGCGCTGTGCGGCCAGAAAACTGACCTCAACCGAGCCGCCGGTGAACCAGGCGTATTGGGAGATCGATCCGGTGCTTTGCACAAACGCGACCTGGTGTCCGTCGGGCGCCGTGGAGTTGCCCGCGCTGAATCCGCTGCCGTTGTCGGCAATGCCGGCGGTACCGCCGAACGTCCAAGCGTCATTCGCGGGATCGTATTGATAGCCACCCCGGCTAACGGTTGCCGACTCGAAGCTTGTATCCTGGAGCTGTGGATCGAGAACGATCGCATCGATCAACGCCGTCGCGTCGGTGCCGGCAAGGCCCTTGAACGTGATCGTATGGATGCCGAACTGCAGGGCAATCCGCGCGCTTTCGTAGCCTCGATACGACGTGCCTGAAGGCGTAACGACACCAGCCACCGCTCCATCGACCAGGATTTCGATGCTTTCGGCTCCGTCGTTGTAGTTGCCGCGCTGCGCCGCGATGAAGCTGATCACGTAATTGCCGGCGACCGATGAGGATATGGCGACGACCTGCGACATGGCGCCGGTGCCTTGGAGGAAACCGACTTGCGAGCCTTCCAGTGACTTCGCATTGCCCGAAGTAAATCCGGTGGCGTTGCCAGAAATGCCCGCCAGACCGCTGAACGTCCAGCCGGAATACAGCGGATCGTACTGGTAGTTGCCGCCGATGTTCTGGTTCTCGAACCCGAAATTGCTGAACCCATCGGTCGACGATGCGACCGGGGTCACGTTGATTTGGTCGACGAGCGCCGTGGCATCGCTGGTTGCCAAGCCGCGAAGCACGATTGAATGGCTGCCTGCGGTCAGCGAACCGGTAAGCACCGAATACGGCATGTAAAGACTGCCCGTCGGCGTGACAGTGTCGACTGCAACTCCATCGATCAACACCTGGATGCTCTGCGCGCCGATGTTGAAATTGCCGCGTTGCGCCGCCTGGAAACTGATCGCGTAATTGCCCGGCGCGTTGACGTTGAGCGGCTGCGAAATCGCTCCGGTTCCTTGCAGAAAAACGACCTGCGATCCTTGGGGAGCCGACGGATTGCCGGCGGTGAAGCCGCTGGCATTGGCAGCGACCCCTGCCAGGCCGGAGTACGACCAGCTCTGGCCCTGCGGATCGTATTGAAACGCATGGGGGCTTACGCCGGGTGACTCGAAACCCGGATCGTTCAGCGCCGAAGCGCTGAGCATTTGGCGTCCCTCGAGCCCTTCGTACGCCAATCGACGAAAAGCCGCCGGTTGCTTCCGAGGACGCGGCTTGAGCTTCTTCTTGCGATGCTTCCAAAAGAACATGATCGAACTGCTGCTAACAAAAGTGCAGCGATGGCATCATGCAAACTGCCCCTGCCAGATCAGAGCGTCGCCGGCCAAAGCATTAATGGTGAGGTCCGCTCGACGAACAAACTGCCAGATTTCGTCGGGCGGATTCGCAGATTTTACGAAACGGAAAGAGGTCAGCAACTCAGTAAAACCCCGCATCCTTAGGGAAGAAACGAGGTTTAACGCCATGCTTGCGACATTCTGTCGTGGCCGCGCGCGCCATAGCGGGCGGCGTCGATCAACGCGGTCGCGTTGGACGATTGTTAGGGCTGCGCTTGCGCAGACGATCGTGTGATTGCCGCGCGTCGCGACGCCGTTCGACGCCGGCCATTTGCGCACGCATTTACGCGAGGCTGATCGCGTCGATCAAGGCGGTGGAGTCGTTGGTGGCCAGCCCCTTGAGCGACACGACGTGGTTGCCGGCGCCCACGAAGAAGCGGACGGTGCTGACGAGTGTGTAACTGGTGCTTGATGGCGTAATGGTCGCGATCAAGATTCCATCGATCCACACCTGAATCGTTTGCGCGCCGAGATTGTAATTGCCCCGTTGAGCCGCAAAGAAGCTGACGGCGTAGTTGCCGCTGTTGGCAACGCGAACCACCTGCGCGATCGACCCGCCCAGTTGCAGGAAGCCGACTTGGCCGCCGACCGGCGCATTGGGGTTGCCCGCGGTAAAGCCGCTGCCATTGCCGGCAACGCCTGCCGTACCGCTGAAGGTCCAGGCCGAGGCGATCGGGTTGTACATCGCGCCACCTGAGCCAACGTTGACGGCCTCGAAGCTCGAATCGCCGATCTGGCCGTTCGAGATGTTCGCGGCGGCGATGTTCACGCTGTCGATCAAGGCGATCGCATCGGTC